>NZ_JBVFVY010000004.1:0-187819 GCF_055522295.1 Micrococcus sp. CS26 | reverse complement strand
TGGCAGTCCCCGCGCCGGCGGTTCGGCGTGTTCGGGAGGGGTGTCACCGCGCCCTCATGATTGGCAGCACAGAGGGCTGTAGACGCTGGAGGCTCACGCTGTGACCTCGTGCCGCCCACCGTCTCCACAACGGCGAACAGGACGCGGCCCCGCGTGCGGGGGCCGGTAGATCACATGGGGCCGGTCCAGAGGGAAGGCAGGGACAGCACGGCAAAGCCCGCCGCCGTGACCGTCAGAGAGACGGCGCCACGAGCAACGGGCTGGAGAAGCTGGGGGAGGGTGCGGGTAGGCTGAGACACGTCATCACGTCCTAGATCGTGGTGGCCGATGCCCCCGGACGGTTGCCGCCGTCGCGGGGGTTTCTTATGTGGGGAGCGTAGGCATAGCGACCTGTACAAGTGGGCGTACAAGCTGGTGCCGGTGGTCGACTCGGACCTGCTCGCGGACTGCTTCGACCTCGCGTGGGACATCCGCCGGCTGGACATGGAGGCCTCGCCGTACGACCTGACCGGAGTGGACGACCTCGCCGACGGGCGCGGCGGCTACGCGGCCGTGCGGATCGAAGAGCCGGCCGGGCGTGCCGAGTACGCGCGGCGACAGCGCGAGTTCGCCGCGCGGGGCCAGTCGCTGCGGGTGCGGCTGCTGGCGGTGCTGGACGCAGCCGCGGGGGCGGCCCCCGGGACCGGGCCGGACGCCGAGTGGACTTCCAGCGCACGTCCATGATTAGGATGGCCGCTCTACAGGCTGTGAGGCGCATCACTCGCGTCATCCGGTGACCGCCCCGGCCCTCTCCGCACCGAACGACTCGAGGACCTGACGTGACCAGAACCGTTCCAGCTCGCCGCCGCACCACGCTCGCCGCCGCCGTCGCGGCCGTCTCGCTCGCCGTCACGGCCGCCGCCCCCGCGCTCTCCGCGCCCGGCAACGGCAACGGCAACGGCAACGGGTCCGCATCGCAGGGTCAGGCCCGCTCCAACGACCTCTCCGCCACGCGCGGCAACAAGGTCAACGACGCCGCCGCGCTCGCGCCGCACCTCGTGGGCCAGACGCTGGACTGGGAGGCCTGCGACTTCGGCAGCGAGCGCCTCAACGCCCGGTTCAACGCGATCCCCGGCACCGCGTGCGCCGACGTCACGGTGCCGCGGGACTGGAAGAACCCCGAGGACGGCCACACCATCACCCTGCGCGTGGCCAAGACCGAGACCTCGAAGGGCAACCCGGAGCGCCAGGGCATCGCACTGGTGAACCCCGGCGGCCCGGGCGGCTCCGGCCTGCCCTGGGGCCCCGCCATGGCCGAGCGCGCCCCGGAGCTCGCCGAGCAGTACGACTTCATCGGCTTCGACCCCCGCGGCGTGGGCCAGTCCACCGCCCTGGAGTGCACCTACACGCCGAACCCCGAGCACGACGTGTGGCAGGACACGAAGGCCCAGGTCGACGCGTGCCTCGAGAACGAGCTCACCCCGTACATCACCACCGAGCAGACCGTGTACGACATGGACTTCATCCGCGCCGTCCTGGGCGAGGAGAAGACCTCCTACATCGGCTACTCGTACGGCACCTGGCTGGGCAGCTGGTACCAGCGCGTCTTCCCCCAGCACACGCACCGGTTCCTGCTGGACTCCGCCGTGGACATCTCCCGCGACGGGCTCCAGACCACCTGGGACCTGCAGCCGCGCTCCCGCGACCGCCAGTTCCAGGACGCGATGCTCCCCTACGTGGCCCGGCACGACGAGATCTTCGACCTCGGGGACGACCCGATGCAGATCCGGGAGCGCTGGGAGGACGTGGGCGGCACCCGCACCCAGCTCGGCATGATCGTCGCCGGCTCGTTCCTGCTGCCGGCCATGTACGACACGTCCCAGTACCTCGACGCCGGGTCCGTCATCGCCGCCTACATCCGCATCATGGAGTCCGAGGCCGCGGCCACGGATCCCGCGGGGCAGCGCACCCAGATCGAGCGCATCCTGGCCGAGGCCCGTGCGTCGCTGCCGGCCGAGGAGCGTGACTCCTTCGACCGCTTCGCCGCCCGCGGCCTGGAGACCGTGGGCGAGCGCGAGCAGCTCGTCGCCGCCACCCAGGCCGGAGACGCCGTCACCTTCGAGGGCGCGTTCTCGGCGATCCGGTGCCAGGACGGCCAGTGGAACACCTCGCAGGGCTACTGGACCTCGTGGGTGGACGACCTCGGCCGCAAGGCCCCGTGGATCGGTGTGCTGATGGGCCCGTCGGAGTGCATGTACTGGCCCGCCCAGACCTCCATGCCCTCCCAGCCCGGCGGCAAGGGCGCCCCGAACACCGTGATCGTGCAGTCCGAGCTGGACGCGGCGACCCCGTACGAGGGCGGCCACCGCGCCGCCGGCGTGCTGCGCAACACGTCCCTCATCTCCGTGGACAACGAGGGCACCCACGGCCTGTTCCCGTACGGCACCGAGTGCGTGGACGCGCCCATCCGTGACTACTTCCTGACCGGCGCCCAGCCGGCCGAGAAGTCGCTGTGCGACGCCGTCCCGCTGCCGCTCGAGACCCAGCCGGTCCAGGTGGCCGGGACCCCGACGCACAAGGGCGACATCAAGATCTCGATGCGCACCGACGCCGTGCGCGAGGCCAACCGGATCACCCACGACGCGATCGAGCGTCAGCTGATCGACTCCCGCGCGGTGACCCCGGACGTCGAGGCCTTCCTGGAGGACTGACTGCCCGGGCACCCCGGCACCCGGTCCGCCCCGACGGCCCGGCGACTCCCCCGCGGAGACGCCGGGCCGTCGTCGCGCCCGGGGAGGGCCTGCAACGCGGGTTGAGTTGTCGCGGGTCCGGGCGCCCAGCACCCCCGATAACTCAACCCGCGATGGGCAGCCGGAGGGGTGGCGTCGACGCCGGGGCCGATAGCCTCGCGCCATGATCCTGCACATCACCCTCCCGGAGGACTGGGCCGCCGCGCGGCGCATCGGCCGCTACACGGCGTCGACGCGCGGCGCCTCGATCGACGACGTCGGCTTCCTCCACGCCTCCGACGACGCCGCCCAGGTGGGCGTGGTCGGCGCGGCGATCTACCCGGACCGGCCAGACGCGTTCGTCGTCGGCCTGGACGAGGACGAACTGGCGGGGGCCGGCCTGCGGGTGCGGCGCGAGCCGGGAGACCCCTCCGATCCCCACTCGGCCGAGTTCCCGCACGTCTATCCGGGCGAGGCCGTCTCCGGGCACATCCCGTGGTCGATGCTCACCCCCGTGACCGACCCACGGGCGGAAGCCCGCGTGCACCGCGAAGACTCGGCCGAGGCCGCCGCGCTGCTCGATGCCGGGTGGAGCATACGCTCCCGCTCCTGGGGCGCACGCCTCCACCTCGACGACGACGCCGACCTGGCGTCCTACCGTGGCCACGTCGCGGCTTCCGAAGCGCGGGGAATCGAGGTGCGGAGACTGACCGCCGTCGACCTGCCCGCGCTGCGGGCCCTCGACGAGGAAGCGGCTCCCCGATTCCCACGCACCGACGGCTCCCGTCACGAGCCGCTGCCGGACGACCTCGAGGCCCGACTGTCCACCCCAGAGGGGCTCGCCGTGGGGGCCTTCGAGGGAGGCGTGCTCATCGGATTCACCCTGACGTTCCGCTCCCCTGCCCGGTGGGAGGTCGACCGCACCGCGGTCGCGGCCGAGCACGAGAACCGTGGCGTGGCGAAGGCCGTCAAGGCGGCGACCGTCCTGGCGACCCATGCCCGCGGTGGGCGCGAGTGGGGAACCGGCGGCGCCGAGTCCAACGCGGCGTCCCTGCGGATGAACGCGGCCCTCGGGTTCCGTCTCGAGCCTGCCTGGCTCGGGCTGACCCCGCCCACGACGTGGGAGGAGTTCGCGCGGGCCCCGGCGTCAAGCTCCCTTGACGACAAGGTCACTTGACTGTCAAGCTTGCTTCACAACGTCCGGTCGGACGGCCCCCACAGAGCCTCCGAGGCGGGCCGGGCCACCGGCCCAGGGCATCGACCACAGGAGGGCCCCATGACCACGAACCACTCCCGCCACACCACCGCCGCCGCGGACGGCCCGGGCACCCGGTACCCGGTCCGCCCCGACGGCCCGGCGACTCCCCCGCGGAGACGCCGGGCCGTCGTGGGGTCGGCTCAGCCGTCGAGGATGCAGAACTCGTTGCCCTCGGGGTCGGCGAGGACGGCCCAGCCGAGGTCGACGCGGCGGTCGTCGACCATCGCGGCGCCGAGGGCGAGCGCCCGCTCGATCTCGGCGTCGCGCGTCGAGCCGGCGGCCGCGCGCAGGTCCATGTGGGCGCGGTTCTTCACGCGCTTGGCGTCCGGGACGCGGAAGAAGAGGACGACCTGCCCGTCAGGGCCGACGAGTGAGCACTCGTCCGACCCCGGGCGGTAGAGGTGAGGCTCGTCGACCTCCCAGCCGAGCAGCGCGCGCCAGAACTCGGCGATGGCGTGGGGGTCCAGCGCGTCCCACGTGGTGTGAGAGAGACGGAGGGACATGGCGGCTCCTCAGGAACGGGCCGGGGCGGGCGGGGACGACTCCACGCGAGCCAAGGGCGCGGCACCCCGGGCAAGGCGGGTTGACTTGTCACGGGTATTCACCGCCCAGACCCGCGACAAGTCAACCCGCGTTGGCCGGACGGGCGGACGGACGGCGGAGGGCCGGGTCACCCGCGGATGTGTCGCATCACGAGCCGCGGGATCGCGCTGCGCGGGCTGATGCTGCACCACGCGACGGGCTCGCCGTCCGAGTACCGACGACGCCGGGCGCAGGCTCCCCCGCAGCGAGCGCCCGCATGGTGTCCTCGCGGGGGTCGCCGGGCGCGTGCCTCTGCGGCGCTGAGAGCCGGGGGGACAGGCACCAGCAGTGCGTGGCGCGGCGGTTCGGGTTGACGACGTGCGCGAAGTCGTCGAAGCGGTCGGCGGTGAGCGGGTGCACCTCGAAGGCCATGCGGCCAGCATCGTGGGCGGCGGTGGAGGCGTCCACGGCGAGGCCCAGCTCCGCCGCCGCCCTGTCGGGCCACCGTCAAGCAGACTTGACGTCAAACTCTCTTTACTGTCAAGCTTGCTTCACACGACGGGGACAAACCCCGGCCCCGCCCCGGAGGGACCGCCATGGCCACCACGCCGCACACCACCACCGACCTCGCCCGCGACCGCCGCCCCCGCTGGGGCCGCTCCGCCCGTCTGGGCGGCGGGTCCGGGCGACTGATCCTCGTCAGCCTCGTGGCCGGCGTCGTCATCGCCCTGCTGATCGGGGCCGCGGCCTACGGTCTGGCCTCGAGCCAGGGCGACGCCGATCCCCGCTTCCCGGCGGTCATGGGTGCGGTCATGGCGGCGTCGGCGCTCCCGGTCGGCGCAGCCCTCGCCTGGCTGTTCCTCGTGGACCGCACCACCCTCCGCGGCGCCGTCCGGGACACCGAGGAGACCGTCGAGGGCCGGTGGCTCGAGAAGGCGCAGTCCGGCGCATTCGGTGACCTGCTCGTGGTGCTGGGCCTGGGCACGTTCGTCGTCGCCCTGGCGGGGTGGCAGCCCAGCCTCCCCCTCGTGGGCGCCGGGCTGCTCCTCTTCGCGGGCGCCTCGGTGGCCGTCCGCTACGCGCTCCAGAAGCGCCGGGGCTGAGCCGTGGAGAACACCATCCCCGACGAGCGTGCCCGCCTCGGCTGGTCGCAGCAGCGGCTCGCCGACGAGCTCGGCGTCTCCCGGCAGACCGTCATCTCCCTCGAGAAGGGCCGCTACGACCCCTCGCTCCCGCTCGCCTTCCGCCTCGCGGCCGTGTTCGGGCGGCGGATCGAGGACCTGTTCACCCCGGACGGCAACGCGGGTTGAGTTCTCGCGGGTCCAGGCGCCCAGCACCCGTGACAAGTCAACCCGCGTTGGGCCCGGGGCGGCGTGGGGCATGAGAGGCTGGGGCCATGGATCGAGAGCTGCGCACCCCTCCGGAGCTGGAGGGCGTGGACTGGTACGACGACGCCCCGCGTCGCCCCCGTCCGATCGTCACCCTGGTGGCGTGGATCGCCATCCTGGGCCTGGTCCTCAGCGTGGGTGCCGGGATCTTCTCGGCCTTCTGACGCGTCACCGCCGGCCGCCGGCCAACGCGCCACCCCGGCCTCAGCGCACGTCGCCGTCCACGTAGCGCCAGATCCCGTCCTCACGGCGGAACCGGCTGACCTCATGGAGTCGGAACCGCCCCCCGGCCCCCGTGCCGACGGCCACGAACTCCACGGTCCCGGCGTCCTGGAACGGCCCGCCGTCCCGCACCTCCAGCACCGCCAGGCGGGTGAACCGCGGCGCCTGTTCCCCCGCGACCGGCAGCAGCTCGGCCGCGGTGGGCCGATGCTCGGGGGCCCAGGTCGCGGCGAGGTAGTCGGCCATCGCCCGGGCCTCCGCCGGCCCGGCCTCGCCCAGCCGCGCGAACGCCGTGTACCGGGAGCGCATGAGCGCCTCGGCGGTGGGCGCGATCAGGGCGCCGTCCCGGGCGAAACGTTCGTGCAGGCGACCGCAGCACGCCGCGAGCCCGGCTCCGGACCCGCAGGGGCAGGGGTCAGGACGGGTCACCGGCGCGGACGTCCGGCCGCGCGACGCCGGGCGGACCGGGCCTTGATGCGGCGCACTCCCGTCAGCACGACGCCGGCCGCCGCGGCGAGCAGCGCAGGGCCGAGCGGGCTGATCGGCCGACGGCGGCCGAGCGGGGACACACGGGTCTGCTGAGGTCTCATGCCGCCAGGCTACGCCGGGCCGGCTGCCGCGTGCCGCCCCCGTCACACCCCCGATTCCGCGTCCGGGCGGCCGAGTAGACTGGGCGGGCAAGCACGCGGAGCGCCCCGGGCCGGGCGTGAGACGGCATCACACCGTCCTGCTCCGCGGCATCGTCCCGCACCCAGGAGCGTGTTCATGCCCATCATCGTCGTCGACGTCATGCCCAAGCCCGAGATCCTCGATCCGCAGGGCAAGGCGATCAACGGGGCCCTGCCCCGCCTCGGCTTCACCGAGTTCAGCCAGGTCCGCCAGGGCAAGCGGTTCGAGCTCACCGTGGAGGGCGAGGTCACCGACGAGATCCTCGCCCAGGCCCGCACGGCCGCCGAGGAGATGCTGTCCAACCCCGTCATCGAGGACGTCGTGAACGTGGCCGTCCTGGACGAGGCCGAGGGCGCCCGATGACCGAGCTCCCCCTCATCGGCGACTACTCGACGCCGGCGACGCCGCTCAGCGGCGCGCGCATCGGCGTCATCACCTTCCCCGGCACCCTGGACGACGTGGACGCGCTGCGCGCCGTCCGCCTCGCCGGCGCCGAGCCCGTCTCCCTGTGGCACGCCGACGCGGACCCGCAGCGGACGCTCGCCGGGGTGGACGCCGTCGTGATCCCGGGCGGCTTCTCCTACGGCGACTACCTGCGCGCCGGCGCGATCGCGCGCTTCGCCCCCATGATGGACGCGGTGGCGACGGCGGCCGGCGGCCCCGAGGGCGACGCGGACGGCCTGCCGGTGCTCGGCATCTGCAACGGCTTCCAGATCCTCACGGAGTCGCACCTGCTGCCGGGCTCGATGATCAAGAACGACCACCTGCACTTCATCTGCCGCGACCAGGAGCTGGTCGTGGAGGGCACGGACACTGTGTGGACCCGCGACTTCGAGGAGGGCCAGACCATCACCGTGCCCCTGAAGAACCAGGACGGCCAGTACGTGGCGGATGAGAAGACCCTCGACGCCCTCGAGGCCGAGGGCCGCGTGGTGTTCCGCTACCGGGGCTGGAACCCGAACGGCTCGCGCCGGGACATCGCGGGCATCGCGAACCCGGCCGGCAACGTCGTCGGCCTGATGCCGCACCCGGAGCACGCCGTGGAGACGGGCTTCGGCCCGGACACCGCCGCCGGCCCCCGCTCCGGCGTGGACGGCCTCGGCTTCTTCACCTCCGTCCTGACCACCCTCGCCAGCCGTGGAGGCCATGCATGAGCCAGCAGTTCAACATCGAGACGGTCGCGGACGCGCAGGCGACGCCGGACGTCGAGCAGCCCTGGGCCGAGCTGGGCCTGAAGGAGAACGAGTACGCCGAGATCAAGAAGATCCTCGGCCGCCGCCCCACCGCGGCCGAGCTGGCCATGTACTCGGTCATGTGGTCCGAGCACTGCTCGTACAAGTCCTCGAAGGTGCACCTGCGCCAGTTCGGCGAGAAGCTCACCGACGAGATGAAGCAGCACATGATGGTGGGCATCGGCGAGAACGCCGGTGTGACCGACCTCGGTGACGGCTGGGCCGTGACGTTCAAGGTCGAGTCCCACAACTCGCCCTCCTACGTGGAGCCCTACCAGGGCGCGGCCACGGGCATCGGCGGCATCGTGCGCGACATCATCTCCATGGGCGCCCGCCCGGTGGCCGTGATGGACCCGCTGCGCTTCGGCGCGATCGACCACCCGGACACCGCCCGCGTGTTCCACGGCGTGGTGGCCGGCATCGGCGGCTACGGCAACTCCCTGGGCCTGCCGAACATCGGCGGCGAGACCCGCTTCGACCCGGTCTACCAGGGCAACCCGCTCGTCAACGCCCTCGCCGTGGGCGTGCTCAAGCACGAGGACCTGCGCCTGGCCAACGCCTCCGGCGTGGGCAACAAGGTGGTCCTGTTCGGTGCCCGCACCGGCGGTGACGGCATCGGCGGCGCCTCCGTGCTGGCCTCCGAGTCCTTCGACGGCGACGGCAAGCCCGCCAAGCGCCCCTCGGTGCAGGTCGGCGACCCCTTCTCCGAGAAGGTGCTCATCGAGTGTTGCCTCGAGCTGTTCCGCGACTCCCTCGTGGAGGGCATCCAGGACCTCGGCGCCGCCGGCATCTCCTGCGCCACCTCCGAGCTCGCCTCCAACGGCGAGGGCGGCATGAGCGTGGAGCTGACGGACGTGCTGCTGCGCGACTCCACGCTGACCCCGGGCGAGATCCTCATGTCCGAGTCGCAGGAGCGCATGATGGCCGTGGTGACGCCGGAGAACGTCGCCGCGTTCGAGGCCGTCATGGCCAAGTGGGACGTCGAGTACTCCTGGCTGGGCGAGGTCACCGGCGACGGCCGCCTGATCATCACCTGGGACGGCGAGGTCATCGTCGACGTGGACCCGCGCACCGTGGCCCACGACGGCCCGGTCTACGAGCGCCCGTACGCGCGTCCGGCCTGGCAGGACGAGCTCCAGGCGGACACGTTCCGCTCCTCCGAGGCCGGTCAGGACCTGCCCGCCACGGGCGAGGAGCTGCGCGCCGCCGTCGTGGAGCTGATGAGCTCCCCGAACCTGGCGGACACCTCCTGGATCACCCGCCAGTACGACCGCTACGTCCGCGGCAACACCGCCCTGGCGGCCCCGGACGACGCGGGTGTGGTGCGCGTGGACGAGGAGACCGGCATGGGCGTGGCCCTGGCCACGGACTGCAACGACCGGTTCACCTACCTGGACCCGTACACGGGCGCGCAGGCCTCCCTGGCCGAGGCGTACCGCAACGTCACCACCGCCGGGGCCGTGCCCCTGGCCGTCTCCGACTGCCTGAACTTCGGCTCCCCCGAGGACCCGGACGTGATGTGGCAGTTCGCGGAGGCCGTGCGCGGCCTGGCGGACGGCTGCCAGACCCTCGGCATCCCGGTGACCGGCGGCAACGTGTCCCTGTACAACCAGACGGGCAGCACCCCGATCCACCCCACCCCCACGGTGGCGGTGCTCGGCCAGCTCGACGACGTCCTGCGCCGCACCCCGTCCGGCTTCGCCCCGGACGCGGACGGCCAGGCGATCTACCTGCTGGGCGAGACCGCGGACGAGCTGGACGGCTCCGAGTTCGCGCGCCTGCGCGGCCACCTCGGCGGCCTGCCCCCGAAGGTCGACCTGAAGAAGGAGCGCCTGCTCGGCGAGCTGCTGGTCAACATGTCCCGGGACGGCATGATCGACGCCGCCCACGACGTCTCCGGCGGCGGCCTCGCGGCCACCCTGTCCGAGATGGTGCTGCGCTTCGGCGTGGGCGCCCGCGTGGTGCTGGACGAGGTGCTGCGCCGCGCCGGCGTGGACCTGTTCACCGCACTGTTCTCCGAGACGCAGGCGCGCGCCGTCGTGGCCGTGCCCCGCACCGAGGAGGTCCGGTTCACGGACATGACCACGGCCCGCGGCTACGCGGCCGTGCGCATCGGCGTGGTGGACGCCGACTCCGCGGCCCTCGAGGTCCAGGACGCCTTCACCCTGCCGATCGCGGAGCTGCGCGAGGCCTGGGAGGCCACCCTGCCGAAGCACTTCGGCTGACCCCGTGGGCCCACGGGCCCCGGCACGACGACGGCCGCTCACCTCCGGGGTGGGCGGCCGTCGTCGTGGGGCGGGACGGCGGGGACGAACGCCGCCGACCCTCGCACGGCCGTGCGCCTCAACCGTTGACGCGGCGGGCTCCGGTGACCAGAGTGATCCCAGGACAGCGCGCCAGCGCGCCGCCCGGCCCGTCCAAGAGGGTCGGCGCGGTCCCGACACACGAAGGAGACCACCCATGCGCCTCATCACCCTGGGCCTCGGCGCCGCACTCGGCTACCTGCTCGGCTCCGCCGAGGGCCGCAAGAACCTCGAGAAGATGACCCAGAACGCCCAGAAGCTCTGGAACGACCCCAAGACCCAGGAGAAGGTCGGCCAGGTCCAGGAGACCGCCCAGCAGAAGTTCGCTGAGGTGAAGAAGTCCGATCCGGTGCAGAAGGCCACGACGAAGGTGGAGGATGCCATGCAGGGCAACGACAAGAAGAACGACGCCCGCGAAGATCGCGTGACCGAGTCCAACAACGACAACGTCACCTCGGCGGCCCGCCACGGTGCCGAGCCGGACACCATCTCGGACCCGTCCACCCCGCTGGGTGACGAGGGTCCGCTGACGCGCTGACCCGCGCAGACACGGCGGCCCGCCTCCCCTCGGGGAGGCGGGCCGCCGTCGTCGTGGGCCGGGTCAGCCGTCCTGCTTCAGGACCTCGTCGGCCGGCGGGGCCTGCACCGGATCCACCTCGCCCATCTCGGAGAGGGTCACCACGGCCTTCGTGCCGGCGGACTCGGTCTCCACGGTGAGCAGGCGGCCGTCCTCCTTGGACACCGTGAACGCGGTCAGCGCCACGCCCTCCTGCGGGCCCGAGACGGGCTCGTCCAGCACGTAGCGGATCGCGTCCTGACCGCTGCGGCGGATGCCGTCCGCGTCCGCCTCGACGTCGTCCAGGCCGCCCGACTCCGGCAGGGAGCCCAGCAGCGAGCTCACCATCGCGCCCATGCCGGTGGCGCGGGGATCGCTCTCGTACGGGGTGGCGGTCCAGCGCTCCACATAGGCGGGGCGGTCCTCGCCGCTCGCGCCGGCGCGCTCCACCGTGAATCGGGAGTACGCGGTGCCGTCCACGATCCGGGACTCGTCCCGGGTGATCAGGCCGTCGTCCTGGTACACGGACACGTACCGCATGGACGAGCCGTCCACGGGACCGGAGATGTCCACCGAGTCCGGGACCGCGCGGCCGTTGGTCGGGGCCTCGGACCGCAGCTCGGTGACCATGCGGACGGAGTCGGCCTCCTCGAGCTGGGTGCGGGCGCGGTCCCAGGCGCCGGGGGCGTCGTCGCCCGAGGCGCAGCCGGTCAGCAGCAGGGCGGCCGCCCCGACGGCGGCGAGGGACAGGCCGCGACGGGTGCGGCGGGTCTGGGTCTGGCGCTGCCTCACTCGGCCACCTCCTCCGGCGCCTCGGCCGGCTCGATCTGGTTCCAGTCGCTCAGGGCGTACTGCTGGGTGGCCCGGCCGTCGTCGACGGTGAGCGCGACCAGCTCGCCGTCGTCGTCCACCGTGAAGGAGTGCACCCGGGTGGCGTCGCCCTCGGCCATTGCGGCGTCGGCGACCTCCTCGGGCACGGCATAGCGGTAGGCCGTGCCGCCGTCCCAGTCGACCTCCTCGGCGCGCACCTGGGCGCCGTCGAGGGCGTCCGCCGCGGGGAGGCCCACCTGGTCGAGGAGGGACTTCAGGGGCGGCTCCTGCCCCTCGCCGGCCGAGACACGGCGCCACTGTGGGTCGGAGTACATCATCTGGACGTCGTCCGGGACGTCGGACCCGTCCACGTCGACCCGCACGAACACGTCCTCGCCGACCTGGCGCGACTCCATGGTGATGTGCGAGTCGCGGCCGACCTGCATGACGCCCTTCGACTCGGCGTCGCCGCCGTCGAGCCGGCCGGCGATGTCCCAGCGGACCGACTGCGGGCCCTGACGGCCGGTGGTGTAGGCGGTCTCGAGTCGGACGGTCTCGGCCTCGTCCAACTGGGTGCGGGCCTGATGCCAGGCCTCCCCCGCCGACTGCGGCTCGGATGCGCACCCGGCCAAGGCCAGGGCGCCCACGACGCCGAGCCCGGCCGCGCGGACGGCACGTCTGCGCTGCATGTTCTCCTCCTGGGGCTGCTGCCGGCCGAGGCAGGGCGCCGCGGCCACTGGCGTCACCCTACCGGCGGCGCAGGGCGAAGGATGCGCCGTGGTGGTTCTGCGGCAGGTGGTCGCCGCGGCCGAAGAGCTTGTGGCGCAGCGTGCCGTCCGTGTACGCGGTCTTGTAGCGGCCGAGCTTCTGCAGCTCCGGCACCACGAACTCCACGACGTCCTCGAAGGTGCCCGGGGTGATGTGGTAGGCGAGGTTGAAGCCGTCCACGTCGGTCTCGTCGGCCCACTCGACGAGCTGGCGGGCCGCGGACTCGCCGCCGCCCACGATCACGGGGCCGAAGCCGCCGATGCCCACCCACTCGGCGAGCTTGCGCACGGTCCACTCCTCGTCCGTTCCGGAGGCCTTCTGGAAGGTCTCCACGGTGGACTGGATGGCGTTCGACTTCACGTCCCCGATCGGCTCGTCCAGGTCGTACTGGGACAGGTCGATGCCCATCCAGCCGGACATGAGCACGAGGCCGCCCAGCGGGTCCACATACTGCGCCAGGTCGTTGTACTTGGCCCGCGCGTCCTCGTCGGTGGCCCCGGTGACGATCGTCTGCATCGCGAAGATCTTCACGTCGTACGGGTCACGGCCGGCGTCCACCAGGGACTGGCGGATCTTCTTCACGGTGGCGGCCGCCAGCTCCTTCGTGGGGGAGTTGATGAACACGGCCTCGGCGTGCTTGCCGGCGAAGGCGCGGCCGCGCGTCGAGGCGCCGGCCTGGTAGATCACGGGGGTGCGCTGCACGGACGGCTCGGTGACGGCGTGGCCGGGCACGGTGAAGTACCGGCCCTCGTGGGCGATGTCGTGGACCTTGGCCGGGTCCGCGAACACGCCGGACTCCTTGTCGTAGACGACGGCGTCGTCCTCCCACGAGCCCTCGAGGAGCTTGTAGACGACGTCGAGGTACTCGTCGGCGTGCTCGTAGCGCTCGTCGTGCTCCATCTGGTCGTCCTGGCCCATGTTCTGGGCGGCGGAGGGCAGGTAACCGGTGACCACGTTCCAGCCCACGCGGCCGCCCGTGAGGTGGTCGAGCGTGGCGAGGCGGCGGGCGAACGGGTAGGGGTGCTCGTAGGCGGTGCCGGCGGTGACGCCGAAGCCGAGGTGCTCGGTGACCGCGGCCATCGCGGAGACGAGCAGGAACGGGTCGTTCACGGGGGTCTGCGCGCCGGTCCTGATGGCGGCCTCGGAGGTGCCGCCGTACACGGAGTACGGGCCGAGGACGTCGGCGATGAACAGGCCGTCGAACAGGCCCTTCTCCAGCGTCTGCGCCAGGTGCGTCCAGTAGCCCAGGGTGTTGTAGTCCCGGGCGTGGTCGTCGGGGTGACGCCAGAGACCCGGGGACTGGTGGGCGACGCAGTTCATGTCGAATGCGTTGAAGAGGATCGCGCGGTGCTCGTCCGGGCGGGTGGGTGCTCCGGCCCCGGCGTTCTCGGCGGTGCTCATGGGTCTCCTTTCCAGGGCCGCCCGGTCGCAGGGGCGCGGCCGGGCGAGCGACGGTTCCGCACCATGCAACGCTGACGCGGCCGGCGGTGGAAGCCGGTCCGGCCCAGGGGTTCATGACGGCCCCGCCGGGCCCGGCCACGCGTCCGGCGCCCGGTTCGTGACATGCCCCGACCATGACGGAGGACACGTCCGCGGGCGGCGGCCCTGTTGCGGCCCAGTGGCACCCCAGCGCTGAGCCAGCGGCGCACCAGCGCTGAGCCAGAGAAATCTGCTGCATCCACCCCGCGGAGACGACCGAAACGTCTGGCTCAGCGCTGGCCCAGCCCGGCCCCGGGTGCTGGACCGGCCCGGCGCCCGGGCGGTGGTGGGGCTGGCCGCGCCCGCTGTCCTCCTGGTGCTGTGGTGGGCGGTGACGGCCGCCGGGCTGCTCTCCGCGGTGCAGCTGCCCTCCCCCGGCGCGGTGCTGAGCGCCGGCGTCAACCTGCTGGAGCGGGGCGACCTGTGGCTGCACGTGGGGATCTCCACCCAGCGCGTGCTGCTGGGCTTCCTGCTCGGCGCCGCACTCGGGCTGGCCGTGGGGTCCGCGCTCGGGCTGTCCCGGTGGGCGGACGCGCTGTTCGCCCCGCTGATCGGGGCGCTGCGCGCGGTGCCCTCGCTGGCCTGGGTGCCGCTGCTGATCCTGTGGATGCAGATCGGCGAGGAGTCCAAGGTCACCCTCATCGCGATCGGCGCGTTCTTCCCGGTGTTCACCACCGTCTACGCCGCCCTGCGCCATGTGGACCCGCACCTGGTGGAGGCCGGTCGGGCCTTCGGCTACCACGGGCTGTCCCTGCTGCGGACGGTGCAGCTGCCCGCCGTGGTGCCGGCCGTGTTCTCCGGCCTGCGGCTGGCCCTGGCCCAGGCCTGGCTGTTCCTGGTGGCCGCGGAGCTGATCGCCTCCTCGATGGGCCTGGGCTTCCTGCTCACCGACTCGCAGAACAACGGACGCACGGACCGCCTGATCCTGGCGATCATCCTGCTCGCCGTGCTCGGCAAGCTCACCGACTGGCTGCTCGGCCTGCTGGAGCGCCGGGCCCTGCGCCGCTGGGCCTGAGCCCGGCACGTTCGGCCGCCCGGTCGTCGGGTCAGTCCCCCTCGGGGACCTCGCCGGCCGACGTGTAGGCGGTCGGCGGGGTGCCGTTCACGAGCCAGTCGCCGGCCATGCGCACCTTGAACGCCGCCGGGTCGTGGGTGGCGAGGGTGCGGGCGTTGCGCCAGTGCCGGTCGAGCCGCAGCGTGGCCGACGTCGCCGACGCGCCGAGCGTGTCGAAGATGCGGGTGCACACCTCGAGGACGGCCTCCGGCACCACGGCCTGGGCCCGGTACGCGGCCGCCATCGCCTCGGCGGACGCCGCCACGACGTCGGCCTCCGCCGGGCCGGCCCCGTCGGCGCCGTCCTGCCCCTCGTCGAGCAGCCGCCCGATCTCGCGCACCATCAGCTCGGCCGCGGCCTGCCGCCCGGCCAGCTGCCCCATGATCTCGAGGAGCTGGGGGTCGTCCTTGGGCAGCGCGGCCGTGCCGGTGTTGAAGGTGCGGCGCCGCTGCCGCAGCAGCTGCGTGCCCTCCGTGAGCGCCGCCCGGCCGATCCCGGCCTGCAGCGCCAGCAGGGTCGCCTCCATGAGCACGGGCACCGGCCCGTCCTGCCGCGGCACCTCGAGCAGCTCCTCGGCCGCGGCGTCGTCGAGCACCACGGACCCGGTGGCGGTCAGGCGCTGGCCGAACCCGTCCCAGTCGTCCTTGATGCCCACGCGCGGCTGACGCACGCGCACGACGGCGACGGCTCGGTCCGGCTCGCGGACCGCACCCCCGGCCCGCTTCGAGTTCCGGCGCGAGACGAGGTCCGCCCCCTCGATGCCCACGGTCGCGGCGGTCCACGTGGCGAACGCCGAGCCGGTCGCGTAGTACTTCTGCCCCCGCACGACCCAGGTGCCGCCCTCGTCCCGGCTGGCCAGGGTGGCGGCACGGCCCGGCGCGGCCCCGCCGGCGCGTTCGGCCAGGGCGGAGCCGGCCCAGTCCCCGTCGACGATGTGCCGCAGCCACCGCTCCCGGCGGGCGGGCGCCTGGTCCATGGCCGTGGCGATGAACACGAGGTGGGAGCGCCAGACGTGCGCGGTGTTCACGTCCCGGGCGGCCAGGTCCATGAGCAGGCGCAGCACGGTCTCGCTGCCGCCGCCCTCGCCGCCCGCGTCCACGGGGACGCCGACCTTGCCGAACCCGGCGGCCTGCAGCTCCCCGAGCGCGGCGAACGGCAGGTGCCGGCCCGCCTCGCGGGCCCGCTCGCCGTGGGCGACGGAGTCGAAGGCGTCGGCGTACCGGGCGGCGAGGGTGGCGTAGGTGGTCATGGACCTACTCTGACACGCGCGGGCGGCCCGGCGGCCGGGGCGACCCGGCCGTGGGACGGGGTCCACACCGGCCGCCGTCGCCGTGGCCCGCGCCGGCCGCCCGCGGGGGTCCGGCGGGCCGAGCATGACCGCCGGTGACGACGGCGGGCGGGGCGCCGTCGTCGGCGTCCCTACCCTGGTCGGACCCGCCGACCAGGAGGAACCGCCGCCCATGACGCCCACCGAGGACCCCGCCCGCCCCGACCCGGCCGAGGAGGGCGCCTCCGGGACCGTCCGCGGACCGAACGACGGCGTGCCCGCCGCGGCCCTCGCGACGCTGCCCGGCCCCCTCCCGCAGGCACTCGTCGACGCCGCCGACCCGGACGTCCACCCCGGCCGCCCGGCGGACCGGCTGCACGGCGGGCGCGGCGACGGCCGCCCGGTGGCCGAGGCGGACCGGCTCGCGTTCTGGGAGGCGGCCGGCCGACGTCTGAGCTGGGAGCGGCCCTTCACCCGGACGCGCTCCCTCACCGCCCCGGACCCGGCCGCCGAGCGCGGCCCGCACATCCGCTGGTACGAGGACGGCACCCTGAACGTGGCCGTGAACTGCGTGGACCGGCACGTGGCGGCGGGGCGCGGGGAGAAGGTCGCCCTGTACTTCGAGGGCGAGCCCGGCGACCGCCGCGCCGTCACCTACGCGCAGCTGCAGCGCGAGGTCGCCCAGGCCGCGAACGCCCTCGAGGAGCTGGGCATCGGGGCGGGCGACCGCGTCGTCGTGTACCTGCCCGTGCTCGTGGAGACGATCGTCATCACGCTGGCGTGCGCGCGGATCGGCGCCGTGCACTCGCTCGTGTTCGGCGGGTTCTCGGCGGAGGCGCTGCGGTTCCGCGTGGAGGACACGGGCGCCAAGCTGCTCGTCACCACCGACGGCCAGTTCCGCCGCGGCACCGCCGTCCCCGTGAAGGCCAACGCGGACGAGGCCGTGTCGGGGGACAACGCGATCGAGCACGTCCTCGTCCTGGACCGCACGGGCCACCGGGACATCCCGTGGACCGAGGGGCGGGACCTGTGGTGGCACGACGTCGTGGACCGCCAGCCGGACACCCACACCCCGCGCGCCTTCGACGCGGAGCACCCGCTGTTCATCATGTACACCTCCGGCACCACGGGACAGCCCAAGGGGCTCGTGCACACCTCTGGCGGGTACCTCGCCGCGGCCTCGTGGACGCACGACTTCCTGTTCTCCCACCCGGACCCGGCACGGCGCGACGACGACGTCCACTGGTGCACCGCGGACCTGGCCTGGGTCACCGCGCACACCTACGAGATCTACGGTCCGCTCTCGAACGGGGTCACGCAGGTGATCTACGAGGGCGTGCCGAACGCCCCGCACCCGGGCCGGCACTTCGAGGTGATCGAGCGCTACCGGGTGACGAGCTACTACACGGCGCCCACCCTGATCCGCTCGCTCAAGGGCTGGCATCCGGACGGGATCCCGACGCACGCGGACGGCGGCCCGGACCTGTCCTCGATCCGTCTGATCGGCACCGTGGGCGAGTCCGTGAACCCGGAGGCCTGGACGTGGGCCCGCACCCAGATCGGCCGGGACACCCCGGACCTGCCGATGGTGGACACGTGGTGGCAGTCCGAGACGGGCGCCACCGTGCTCTCCCCCCGCCCCACGGACACGGCCTTCAAGCCGGGCTGCGGCTCCCGGCCCCTACCGGGGGTGGACGTGGCCGTGGTCGACGACGACGGCGCCCCCACGCCCGAGGGCCTGCAGGGCCGGATCGTGGTCACCCGCACTTCGCCGGCGATGGCGCGGACCGTGTGGCGGAACCCGGCCCGCTACTTCCACTCGTACTGGGAGGACTACGCGGACCAGGGCGAGGCGGGCTGGTTCCTCGCCGGCGACGGCGCCAAGCGGGACGAGGACGGCGACGTCTGGATCCTCGGGCGCGTGGACGACGTCATCAACATCTCCGGGCACCGGCTGAGCACCATCGAGATCGAGTCCGCCCTCGTGGCGCACCTGGAGGTGATCGAGGCGGGGGTGTGCCCCGTGCCGCACGAGACCACCGGGCACGCCGCCGTCGCCTTCGTGGTGGCGCACGAGAGCTGGCTGGCCGGCGATGACGGCCCCGGCGCCTCCGCCGCCGACCGCGCCGAGGAGCTGCGGCGGCACGTGGGGCGGGTGATCGGGCCGGTGGCCAAGCCCGCCGAGGTGGTCTTCGTCCCCGACGTGCCCAAGACCCGTTCGGGCAAGATCATGCGGCGGCTGCTGACGCAGCTGCACCAGGGCACCGCGCTCGGGGACACCACGAGCCTGCAGAACGAGCCGTGCGTCGGGCAGATCGCCGAGGTGCTCCGGGCCGGCCGTCGCGCTCAGGACGCCGGCACCGGTGCCGTCCGCAGCGCCAGCTCGGCCAGCACCTGAGCGGCCCGCGGCACCACGGCGTCGGCGAACACGGCCTGCGGGGAGTGGTTGACCGGGGCCTCGTCCGGGTCCACGCCCTCCGGGACCGCCCCGAGCAGGACGTAGGCGCCGGGCACCCGCTGGAGGACCTCGGAGAAGTCCTCGCTGCCGGGCTCGGGCTCGGGCAGCTCCCGGTAGGCGTCGGCCCCGTAGAGGTCCTCCACGACCCCGCGGACGAAGGCCACCGCGTCCGGATCGTTGGCCGTCACCGGGAACGCGCAGTCCGTCCGGACCTGCGCGCTCATGCCGTGCGCCGCGGCGATCCCATGCACCAGGCGCTCCACGGCCGAGAGCAGCCGGGCGCGGGCGTCCGCGGAGAAGGTCCGCAGGGTGAGGGCGAGGGTGGCGCTGTCCGGGATGACGTTGGCCGCCGTGCCCGCGCTCAGGTGCCCGACGGTCGCGACCACCGGGTCGAAGGCGTCGAACTGCCGGGTGACCACGGACTGCAGCGCCAGCACCATCTCGGCGGCCACGGGCACCGGATCCTGAGCCAGGTGCGGCACCGAGCCGTGCCCGCCTCGACCGTGCACCGTCACCACCAGGTCGTCGCAGCCGGCCTGGATCGCCCCCGGGCGGCTGAGCAGGACGCCGCGCGGGTACGTGCCCGAGGAGACATGGATCGCGTAGGCGGCGTCCACCGGTCGCCCGGCCGCCTCCAGCAGCCCCTCCTGGATCATGTGCAGGGCGCCGCCGCCGGTCTCCTCCCCGGGCTGGAACATGGCCACCACGTCGGCGGTGAGCTCCCCGCGACGGCGCACCAGCCACGCCAGCGCGCCGTAGAGGCCGGCGGTGTGCAGGTCGTGGCCGCAGGCGTGCATGGTGCCCGGCACGGAGGGGGCGTACTCCAGCCCGGTCTCCTCCGTGACGGGCAGGGCGTCCATGTCCCCCCGCAGCAGCACGACCGGCCGCCGGGCCCCCTCCGGCAGCGGGGCCCCGCCGCGCAGCACCACGACGACGGAGCTCAGCGCCCGGCCCACGCTCGTCTCCAGCGCGGGGCGGCCGGTGGCGGCATCCTCCCCCGCCTCGGCGCGCAGGGCCTCGAGCCGCTCGAGGACGGCGGCCTGGGTGCGGGGCAGGTGCAGGTCCAGCTCCGGATGCCCGTGGAGGCGGCGGCGGAAGGCGATCGCCTCGCGGGCGATGTCCTCCGGCAGGTCCGGGGCGAGGGCGTTCGCGGGCGGGGTGGGGGCGGTGCGGTCCATCAGGACATCATGCCGTGGCGGCCCGCCGGCCCACCCGGATCGCGCAGCGGGTCAGCCGGCCAGCTCCTGCAGCTCGGCCAGGTCGAAGACGTCCTCCTTGGCGGGGGCCTCGGGCGCCTCGACCGCGTTCCACTCGGTGAAGGTGGCGTTCGCGGCGGGCCGGAGGCGCAGCCGCGGATGTGCCGTCCCTGTGCGGGTCAGCCGCCGGTGGTGCCGTCCTCGAAGATCTGCCCCGCCGGGGTCTGCTTCTCCGCCTGGAACACGTCCTCGGCGCGGCCGTAGGCCCAGTACGCGCTCACCGACAGCTGCCGCCGGTCCACGCCGCGCACGTCCGTGAGGTACGCCCGGACGCGCTTGACCTGCTCCCGCTCGCCGTGCACGAACGCGTGCACCCGCCCCTCCCGCCACGCCGCGTCCTCGACGGCGGCGGCGAACCGCGTCGTCTCCGGGGTGAAGGGGTCGCCGCGGTGCAGCCAGCGCACCTCGACGCCGGCCGGCGCGGTCAGGGGCACCTCGTCCCGGGCGTCGGTCACCTCGATCAGCGCGACGCCGACCGCCGCGGCGTCCGTGGCGGCGAGGTCCTCGAGGGCGGCGGCGATCGCCGGCAGGGCGGCCTCGTCGCCGGCGAGCAGGTGCCAGTCCGCGGTGGGGTCGGGTCGGTAGGCGCCGCCGGGGCCCAGGAACGCGACCTGCTGCCCCACGGGCTCGGAGGCCGCCCACGCCCCGGCCAGGCCGCCGTCGCGTCCGCGGGCGGCGCCGTCGTCGGACGCGCCGTGGACCACGAAGTCGACGTCCATGGTGCGGGCGGCCGCGTCCATGCGGCGCACCGTGTAGGTGCGGCGGACCGGCAGCTGCTCCGGGGCGAGGCGCTCGCGGAGGGCGTCCAGGTCGTACGGGGGCTCGAGGCCGAGCGCGGGGCCGGCGAAGAGCAGCTTTACGTACTGGTCCGTGGCGCCCTTCTCCGCCCAGCGGGCGTGGACGGCGTCGAACTGCTCGCCGCCGAGGGTCAGGCGCACGAGGTGCGGGGTGAGCCGGCGGGCGGCCAGCACGGTGAGGACGGTCTGGGGCCGGGCCATGCGGGCCTCCTGGGGTCGGGGGCGGGGTCTGCGCGGGCACGCGTCCCCCACTCTCCCACGACGAGGCGGATTAGCGCACGTCAGCGTGATGTTTTCCGCGGCGTCGGGGTCAGCGGAACCGGCCCCCCCGGTGGCCCTCCGGCAGCAGCGGTCCCGCGCCGGCCGGGGCCGGGGTGGCGCGGCGCGCCCCTAGGCTGTGGGCGTGCGTCTCGTCCTGCTCGTCCTGCTCTCGCTGCTGAGCCAGCAGCTCGGCGCGTCCGTGGCGGGCCTGCTGTTCGACGACGTCGGCGCGTCCGCCATGGTCGCCCTGCGCGTGGTGTTCTCCGCGGCCGTGCTGCTGCTCGTCACCCGGCCGAGCCGCGCCGCCCTCGCCGGCCTGGGCCCCCGGGGGTGGGCCGCCGTCGTCGGGCTGGGCGCGGCCATGACCGGCATGAACCTGGCCATCTACGAGGCGTTCGCGCGGATCCCGCAGGGCGTGGCCGTGACGTTCGAGGTGCTCGGGCCGCTGACGCTGTCCGTGGCGGCGCGGCCGTCGTGGCGGTCGGCGGCGTGGGCGGCCCTCGCGCTCGCCGGGATCGGGGTGCTCGGCCGGGAGGGGTTCAGCGCGGACGGCGGGATCGGCGGCGCGGGGCTGGACCCGGTGGGGGTGGCGCTCGCGCTGGCCGCGGCGGCGTGCTGGGCGGGGTACATCCTGCTCTCGCGGCGCGCGGGGACCCACCTGCCGGGGGTGCAGGGGCTGGCCCTGGCGACGGCCGCCGGGTCCCTCGTGGCGCTGCCGGTCGGCGTCGCGACGGCGGGGGCGGCCCTGCTCTCTCCCGTGGTGCTGGGCGTGGGGCTGGCCGTGGCGCTGCTGTCCACGGCGGTGCCGTACGGGATCGACCTGCAGGTGCTGCGCCGCATGCCGACCGCACTGTTCTCCCTGCTGACGTGCCTCTCGCCGATCGCGGCGGCGCTGACCGCGTGGGCCGTGCGCGGGCAGGAGCTCACCCCGCTGGACCTGGCGGGGATGCTGCTGGTGATCGCGGCGTGCGCGGCCGCCGTCTGGACGGGCCGATCACCGGGTGTGGCGGGCAGGGGCTGAGGCTAGCCTGTGTCGATGCCCCACCCGTCCCGTCCCGCCCCCGACGACGTCCCCGCCGCCGAGCGCGCCGCCCTGCGCCGTGGCCGGCTGCGTCCGTGGCTGCCGTTCCTGCTCGCGGCCGTGCTGTGCCTGGCGCTGCTGGGGTGGGCCCTCGTCGCCCTGCCGGGCCTGCCGGAGCGCGTGCCCACGCACTGGGGCGTCGACGGGCGGCCGGATGCGTGGGAGGACACCTCGTTCGGCACGGTGGCGGCGGGGCCGCTGATCGGCCTCGGCGTGACGGGGTTCCTGGCCCTGGTCTCCGCGATGGTCACCGCCCTCGTCCCGACGGATCCGGGGCTGTCCCCGTGGCGGCGCGTGCGCCAGGCGGGGGTGCACCGCGGGGTCCAGGAAAGCCTCGGGTGGTCGTGCGTGCTCATCGTGCTGGTGCTGGCCCCGACGACGGCCGAGGTGCTCGCCGCCGGGGCGTGGACGATGCCCTGGTGGCTCCTGCCCCTCACGCTGACCGTGCTCATGGTGGGCGTCTTCCCGGCGATGCGGGCCGGCACGCAGCGGTGGACGCGCTGGTCGGACCGCGTCGCGGCGGAGCTCGGGTACCGGCCCACGGCCGCGGAACGCGCCGAGGACGAGATGTGGACGCCCCTGGGGCTCAAGCGCGACCCCGAGGACCCGGCCGTCTTCCCCGCCAAGCGCCCCGGCTACGGGGTGGGCGTGACGGTCAACCTCGCCACCCCGGTGGGCCGGTGGCTGGTGCGCGGATTCGTGGCCGTGTTCATCGTCGGCCTGCCGCTGGCGATCTGGCTCGGCGCGTTCGCGGCACGGTGAGGCGGACCGTGCCCGACGACGTCGCCGTCCGCCTGCTCCTGATCGCCGACACCCACATCCCGCGGCGTGCCCGTGCCCTGCCCGCGCAGGTGCGGGCCGAGGTGGCGCGGGCCGACGTCGTGCTCCACGCCGGCGACTGGGTGACCGAGGACGTGCTCGACGACCTCGACGCACGGGCCGCCCGGCTGGTGGGCGTGTGGGGCAACAACGACGGGCCGGGGCTGCGGGCGCGGCTGCCCGAGGTGGCGCGCGTGGAGATCGGCGGGGTGCGGATCGCGATGGTCCACGAGACGGGCCCGGCGGCCGGCCGCGAGCGCCGCATGGCCGCGGCGTTCCCGGACGCGGACGTGCTGGTGTTCGGGCACAGCCACATCCCGTGGGACACCGTGGCCGGGCCGGAGACCGCGAACCCGGGCCTGCGGCTGCTCAACCCCGGCTCCTGCACGGACCGGCGACGGCAGCCGGTGTGCACGCTCATGCGCGCGGTGGTGCGGGGCGGTCGGCTCGAGGACGTGGAGCTGGTGCCGGTCGACCGCACGCCGTGACCGACGGGCCGGCCGCTCCCCCCTGCAACGCTGGTTGAGTTATCACGGGTCCAGGCGGCTTGCACCCGTGATAACTCAACCCGCGTCGCGCCGGTGCCACCATGACCGGCGGGTCGGCCGCTCCTGCACAGCCACCACGACGACGGCGGCCCTCCCCAGGGCGCGTCGGTCCGGTCCGTCGCAGGGCCCGGGGGCGGCAGGCTCACCCCATGACCGCGCGCACGCCCCTGCCGTCCACCCTCGCCGCGGGCGCCTTCACGACGGCCGAGCTGCACGCCGCCGGCCTGCCGTGGCGCCGCACCCTCGCGGCAGACCTCGCCCGGATCTGCCGCGGCGTGCACACCGCGGGCATCCCCGACCCGTGCGCCCCGGACGGCGCGGCCGCGCTGGTCCGCCTCACGGGCGGGGTGGTCTCCCACGTCTCTGCCGCCCTCTGGCACGGACTGCCGCTGCCGCCCCGCCTCGCGCGGCCCGCCGGACTGCACCTGACCTTCGACCGCTCCGCGCGCACGCACCGGACCGACCTGGACGGCGTCGTCAGCCACCGGGTGCGACTGCCCTCCGACCACGTGCTCGAGCTTCCCGACGGCCAGCGCGTCACGACGGCGGCGCGCACCTGGTTCGACCTCGCCGGGATGCTCCGCCCCCACGAGGTGGACTGGCTCATCGCGGCCGGCGACCACCTGGTGTGTCCGCCGTGGACGCCGACGGGCCGGGCGCACCCCGTGGCCACCGTGCCCGGGCTATCGGAGGTGCTCGCCCGCTGCCGTGGCCGGCCGGGTGTCCGTCTCGCACGTGCCGCGCTGGCCGAGGTGCGCGTCGGGGCCGACTCCCCGCCCGAGACCTTCCTCCGGCTCGCGCTGATCCGGGCCGGGCTGCCGGAGCCGGAGCTGCAGGTCGCTGTCGACCCGGCCGACCCGGCCTCGCCCGTCGTGGACCTCGGGTACCGGGCGGCGCGCCTGGCCCTCCAGTACGACGGCGCCGGCCACCGCACGGCTCAGCAGCAGGCGAGGGACGCCCGTCGGGACGCGTACTGCCTCGAGCGGGAATGGACGACCCTGCGCTGCACCTGGGAGGACCAGCGCGCTGGGTTCGGGCGGATCGTAGGGCTGGTCCGGCGTCGGCTCGCCCGCACGCGCTGATCCGCCCCCGCCCGTCCCGACGCGGGTTGAGTTGTCACGGGTCCAGACCAACGCGGGTTGAGTTGTCACGGGTCCAGGCCCGCGTAACCGGTGATAACTCAACCCGCGTTGCATGCCACCGGCCGGCGCCGCGTGACGCTCTGCGACGTGCCCACCCTGCCCCCGGCACACCTCGCCCGGGACAATGGGTCGGACTGTCCCGAAGCCTCCATCGAAAGGACCCCCGTGGCTGACCACGAGTTCGGCTTCCGCACCCAGGCGCTGCACGCGGGCGCCGTTCCGGACGCCGTCCACGGCTCCCGCGCGGTGCCGATCCACCAGACCAGCTCCTTCGTGTTCGAGTCCGCCGAGGACGCCGCCAACCTCTTCGCGCTGCAGAAGTACGGCAACATCTACAGCCGCCTGGGCAACCCCACGGTCGCGGCGTTCGAGGAGCGCATCGCCACGCTCGAGGGCGGCATCGGCGCCGTCGCGACGGCGTCCGGCATGGCCGCCGAGTTCATCACCTTCGCGGCCCTCGCCGGGGCCGGCGACCACATCGTGGCGTCCTCGAAGCTCTACGGCGGCACGATCACCCAGCTGGACGTCTCCCTGCGCCGGTTCGGCGTGGAGACCACGTTCGTGGACTCCGCCGAGGCCGCGGACTTCGAGGCCGCCCTCCAGCCCAACACGAAGGCCGTGTACACGGAGATCGTCGCCAACCCCTCCGGTGACGTCGTGGACCTGCCGGGTCTGGCCGACGTCGCCCACCGGCACGGCATCCCGCTCGTGGTGGACGCCACGCTCACCCCGCCCTACCTGATCCGGCCGATCGAGCACGGCGCGGACATCGTGATCCACTCGGCCACGAAGTTCCTCGGCGGCCACGGCACCACGCTGGGCGGCGTCGTGGTGGAGTCCGGCCGCTTCCCGTGGGACAACGGCAAGTTCCCGTCGATGACCGAGCCCGTGCCGTCGTACGGCGGCGTCTCCTGGTGGGGCAACTTCGGCGAGTACGGCTTCCTCACCAAGCTCCGCTCGGAGCAGCTGCGCGACTTCGGCCCGTCGCTGGCCCCGCAGTCGGCCTTCCAGCTCCTGCTCGGCGTCGAGACGCTGGCCCCGCGCATGGACGCCCACCTCGCCAACGCCCGCGCCGTCGCCACCTGGCTGGACGAGGACCCGCGCGTCTCCTGGGTCCGCTACGCCGGCCTGCCCGACCACCCGCACCACGCCCGCGCGCAGCAGCTGCTGCCCCGGGGCGTCGGCTCGGTGTTCAGCTTCGGCGTGGCCCCGGCGGCCACGGACACCGACGACGGCGCCTCCGGTCCGGAGGCCGGGCGCGCGACGGCGTCGCGCTTCATCTCCGCGCTGCAGCTGGCCTCCCACCTGGCCAACATCGGCGACGCGAAGACGCTGGTGCTGCACCCCGCCACGACGACCCATCAGCAGCTCACCGCCGAGCAGCTCGTGGCCGGCGGCATCCCGGAGGACCTCATCCGCATCTCGGTGGGCATCGAGGACACCGAGGACATCCTGTGGGACCTGGACCAGGCTCTGACCGAAGCCACCGGCCGCACCCGCGACGACGACGGCGCCCCGGTCGCGCCGAAGGAGGCCTGAGCCATGAGCACCACCCACCCCGAGCGCACCTGGACCGGCCCCGGCGCCCCCGAGCGCCTGGCGATCCTGCGGCGCACCCGGTCGATCGCGATCGTCGGCGCCTCGGACAAGCCGGCCCGCGCGTCGTACTTCGTGGCCACGTACCTGCTGAGCTCGACCACGTACGATGTCTACTTCGTGAATCCCGTGCTCGCCGCGGCCGGCAAGGAGATCCTCGGCCACCGCGTGTATGCCTCGCTGGACGACCTGCCCGTCATCCCGGACCTCGTGGAGGTGTTCCGCAAGTCCTCCGACGCCCCCGAGGTGGTGGCGGACGCCGCCCGCGTGGGCGCCCGGACCGTGTGGCTGCAGCTGGGCATCTGGAACGAGGACGCCGCGCGTCAGGCCGGGGCCGCGGGCCTGGAGATCGTGATGGACCGCTGTGTGAAGATCGAGCACGCCCGCTTCCACGGCGGGCTCAACCTCGCCGGCTTCGTCACCGGCGTGATCAGCTCGCGGCGCCAGGAGCTGGACCGCTAGGCGGGCTACGCCCCGTGTCGGGCGTCGTCCGGCCCTCGTTGCGCACCCGCCCGTCGATGGCGTGGGATGGGCCCATGACCTCCGAGCTCCCCTCCCCCTCCCTCTCCCCCGCCTGGACCGGCCGCACCGACGGCGACACCCCCGAGCACCTGCGCTGGCACCAGGTCGTCCGTCCCGCCGACGGGCGCGGCGAGCCCACGACGACGCAGCGCCACCCCGGTGCCGGCGCTCCGACGTCGGGCGCGCGGTCCACGGCGCTCATCGGCTTCGCCTCGGACGAGGGCGTGCGCCGCAACCACGGCCGCGTGGGCGCCGAGGACGGCCCGGAGGCGCTGCGCGGTGCGCTCGCCTCGCTCGCGTACCTCGAGGGCACGGGCGCGCTCGTGGACGCGGGCGACGTGTCCGTGGACCGCGGCGACGACGACGCCCCGGGCGAACTCGAGGCGGGCCAGGCCGAGCTGGGCACAGTGGTCAGCGGGCTGCTGAACGCCCACGACCTGGCCGTGGTGCTCGGCGGCGGACACGAGACCGCCTACGCATCGATCACGGGCCTGACCGGCTCCACGCGCGTGGGTGCTGGCACCCGCGTGGGCATCCTCAACCTGGACGCGCACTTCGACCTGCGCGAGGCGCCGCGGCCCAGCTCCGGCACCCCGTTCCTGCAGGCGCTGCGGGACGCCGAGGGGGCGGAGCATCAGCTCTCCTACGCGGTGGTGGGCATCAGCGAGGCCAACAACACCCGGGCCCTGTTCGACACCGCGCGCGAACGGGGGGTCACGTGGGTGACCGACGAGCAGGCCCAGACCGCCGACGTCACCGGCGTCCGCCGCTGGGTGCGCTCGTTCATCAACGCGGTGGACGTGCTCTACCTGACGATCGACCTGGATGTGCTGCCGGCCGCCGTCGCCCCGGGGGTGAGCGCACCGGCCGGCTTCGGCGTGCCGTACGAGGTGATCCACGCGTGCGCGCTGGAGGCCACCCAGTCCGGGAAGCTGGCCCTGGCCGACGTCGTGGAGCTCAACCCCGCCCTGGACGTGGACGGCCGCACGGCGAAGGCCGCGGCCCGGCTGATCCACACGATCGTCAGCCGTCACCGGACGGACGCGTCGCTGCTGGCCTGAGCGGGCCGGGGGTCCCTTCAGGCGCGGGGGGCCGCGGGCGTCAGCGTCCCTCCGCCCACGGGGCCGGGGGCTCGGCGCTGCCGTGGGCCGCGCGTCGGGCGGCGTAGTCCAGTGCCGAGCGTGCCAGGAAGTCGTGCAGGGCCAGCACCCCGGCCCGGGCTCCTGCCGAGTCCCTCCGGGTCACCGCCTCCAGCGCCGGGACGTAGAACGCCCGGCCGCGTTCGACCTCGTCGGGCACGCCCTTCGTGGTGGCGAGCCAGAACCGGCGGCACAGCCCCTGGAGCGGGACCAGGGAATCGGCGAGATAGCGGTTGTTCGCGATCGTGCGCAGGAGTTCGTGCGAGCGCCCGACGGCGGCGACGTACGCCGGCAGGTCCTCCACCGTGCGCAGGTGCCGCACGTGGGCTGCGACGGCGGCCAGCTGCTCCTCGTCCGCCCGTGCGCAGGCCAGTCCCACGGCCAGCGCCTCGAGCGACCGCCGCACCTCCAGCCTCTCCAGCTGGTCGTCCACGGAGATCGGGGGCACCTGCAGGCCACGTCCCCCACCGGCCAGGAGCCAGTGGTCTCGGATGAGGCGTTGCACGGCCTCGCGCAGGGGCGTGCGCCCCGTCTCGGCGGCGTCGATGAGGGCCGCCTCGCCGAGGATGGCGCCCGGTGGCAGCTCCCCGGTCTCGATCTTCTGCGTCAGGCGGGCGTAGGCCTCCTCCGACTTGTTCATGGGCCCAGCCTAGGCAGTCATCTTCCCGCACCCCCTTGATATATCCGGAATATGCGGCGTAGCCTGGCCCACACCCTGTTACCGGCATCACATGGAGGACTCATGAAGTACCGCCCGCAGCACGAGGCCAACCCCCTGCCCTTCTCCCCCTTCAAGAGCTCCACCGTGCCGCGGCCCATCGGCTGGCTGTCCTCCGTGAGCACGGACGGCCGGGAGAACATCGCCCCCTACAGCCAGTGGCAGAACCTCACCTTCGACCCGCCCATGGTGATGTTCTCCGCGAACCAGTACCCGGACGGACGCCGCAAGGACACCGTCCTCAACGCGGAGCAGACCGGCTGGTTCGTGTGGAACATGGCCACCTACGACCTGCGCGAGGCCGTCAACGTCTCCGCCATGGCCCTGAAGCCGGGCGAGAGCGAGTGGGACCGCATCGCCGAGCACGGCGTCACCAAGGTCTACGCGGACAACCACCCCATCCCGATGGTCGCCGAGTCCCCCGTGCGCTTCGAGTGCCGCTACCACTCGACGCACCGCATCAAGGGCGACTCGAACGTCGGCACCATCGACGTGGTCTTCGCCCACGTGGACACCATCCACATCGACGACGACGTCATCACCGCCGACGGCCGCATCGACATCCCGCGCATCCAGCCGATCGCCCGCCTGGGCTACTTCGACTACACCGTGGTGCGGGAGACCTTCGAGATGCGGGTGCCCGGCGCCGACGGCGATGCCCAGGCCGGCCTCGAGGGACGGGCATGAGCACCGCGGCCACCGGCGCGGCCCGGCCCGCTCCCGTGCCCCGGGCCCGCCCCCGGAGCCTGAAGGACATGCTGGCCGTGAACTTCGGCAACGCGCTGGAGTGGTACGACTGGAACGTCTACACGATCTTCGCCCCGGTCTTCGCGGCGCAGATCTTCCACGCGGACAATCCCACCTCCGAGCTGCTCGCCACCCTGGCCGTCTTCGCGGTGGGCTTCGTCGCCCGCCCCATCGGCGGCTACGTGTTCGGCGCCTACGCGGACCGGGTGGGCCGCAAGCGCAGCCTCTTCGCGGCGATGATGATCACCGCGCTCGGCAGCCTGATCATCGCCTTCACCCCCACCTACGGCACGGTGGGCGTCCTCGCCTCGGTGATCCTCGTCATCGCCCGCCTGCTGCAGGGCCTGGCGCATGGCGGCGAGATGGGCACCTCCGTGACCTACCTCGTGGAGCGGGCGCCGCAGGGTCGGCGCGGGCTGTTCGGGGCGACGTCGTGGGTGTCCGTGGTGGTGGGCACGATCCTGGCCACGCTCGTGGGCCTGGCCATCAACACGCTGCTCTCTCCCGAGCAGGTGGCGTCCTGGGGCTGGCGCGTGGCGTTCGGCATCGGCGGCGTCCTCGGCCTCTACGCGCTGTACCTGCGACGGAGCCTGACGGAGTCGGAGCACTTCACGGCGGCGCAGCAGGTGGTGCCCACCGCCGACGACGCTCCCCGCCGGGAGCCGGGTGCGGTGTGACGCGGCCTGCTGACGATCTTCCTGGTCTCCGCGGGCGGCTCCCTGATGTTCTACACGTGGCTGATCTACCTGCCCACGCACGCGCAGGTGGCCCATCAGATGGACAAGTCCACCACCCTCTCGGCCTCGCTCGTGGCCCAGGTGATCTTCCTGGCCGCCATCCTCGGGGCGGGCCTGCTGGGCGACCGGATCGGCCGCCGTCCGCTGGTCATCGCCTTCGGCCTGCTCTTCGTGGTGCTGCCGTTCCCGCTGTTCGGCATGCTGGACGGCACCTTCGCCTCGTTCCTGCTCGTGCAGACCATCGCCCTGCTGGCGGTGGCGCTGCTGTTCGGCGTCAACGGCGCCGTCTGGTCCGAGGCGCTGCCCACGGCGGTGCGCGCCAAGGGCGTGGCCACCATGCTCTCACTGGCCACCGCGATCTTCGGCGGCACGGCGCCGTACCTGATCACGTGGCTGACGGCGCAGGGGTGGGCCAGCGCGTTCCCGATCTACCTCATGGTGGTCGGCGGCCTCACCGGCCTGGTCATGAAGGAGACGAAGGACGTGGACCTGGCGGCCTGAGCCGGGGCCAACCGACCCGACCCGCAGGCCGCCCCCTCCACACACAGAGTGGTCACGACACGCCGTCTCGTGCAGACGCACGCGGCGTGTCGTGACCACTCTGCGGCGTCGGACCACGCTGTGGCGTCATTGCCCCTCGGCCTCGGCGCCCTCGGACTCCTCGGCCAGGTCCTGCGGCTCGGCATCGGCGGATACGCCCGCGAGCGCCTCCGCCACGGCGGCCAGCACGGACCCGTCGCGCAGGGCCTGCTCGGCGGCGGCCAGCTGCGGGGCCATGTACTGGTCCGGGCCGGGGCCGGGCACGCCGGCCTCGCGGATCACGCGGACGGCGGCACCGGTCGCGGCGGAGGGCTGCAGCGGCGCGCGCAGCTCGATCGCGCGGGCGGCGGCCACGAGCTCGACGGCGAGCACACGGCGGAAGTTCTCCACGGCCGAGCGCAGCTTGCGGGCAGCATGCCAGCCCATGGAGACGTGGTCCTCCTGCATCGCGGAGGACGGGATGGAGTCCACGGACGCGGGCACGGCCAGGCGCTTCATGTCCGAGACGAGCCCGGCCTGCGTGTACTGGGCGATCATCATGCCGGAGTCCACGCCCGGGTCGTCCACGAGGAACGCGGGCAGCCCGTGCGAGCGGGCCGGGTCCAGCATGCGGTCGGTGCGGCGCTCGGACATGCTCGCGACGTCGGCCACCGGGATGGCCAGGAAGTCCAGCACGTACGCCACGGGCGCCCCGTGGAAGTTGCCGTTCGAGCTCACCCGGCCGTCGTCGAGCACCACCGGGTTGTCCACGGTGGCGGCGAGCTCGCGCTCGGCCACGGTGCGCACGTACGCGAGGGTGTCGCGCAGGCCGCCGGCCACCTGCGGGGCGCAGCGCAGCGAGTAGGCGTCCTGCACGCGGGAGTCGCCCTCCTTGTGGCTGGCCACGATCGGCGAGCCCGCCAGGATCTTCAGCATCCGGTCGGCGGAGGTCGCCTGGCCCGGGTGGGGGCGCAGCGGCAGGTGCAGCTCCGGCACGAACACGCGGTCGGTGCCGAGCAGCGCCTCCACGGACATCGCGGCGGTGAGGTCCACGGTGTCGGCGAGCTCCTCGAGGTCGGCCAGCGCCATGATGAGCATGCCGAGCATGCCCTCGGTGCCGTTGACGAGGGCCAGGCCCTCCTTCTCCCGCAGCTCGACCGGCTCGATCCCGGCCTCGGCGAGCGCCTCGCCGGCCGGACGCAGCGCGCCGTCCTCCCCGACGACGTCGCCCTCGCCCATCAGCGCCAGGGCCACGTGGGAGAGCGGGGCGAGGTCGCCGGAGCAGCCCAGCGAGCCGAACTCGCGCACGGCGGGGGTGATGCCCGCGTTGAGCATGGCCACGAAGGTCTCGACCACCACGGGGCGCACGCCCGTGCGGCCGGAGGCCAGCGTGGTGGCCCGCAGGAACATCAGCGCGCGGACGACCTCGCGCTCCACCACGGGGCCCATGCCGGCGGCGTGGGAGCGGATCAGGGACTTCTGCAGCTGCGCGCGGGACTCGAGCGGGATGTGCTTGTCCGCGAGCGCGCCGAAGCCGGTGGACACGCCGTAGGTGGGCGTCTCGGCCTCGGCCAGCGCCTCGACGTGGCGGCGCACCGCGCCGACGGTCTCGAGCACGTCGTCGGCGAGCACCACGCGGGCGTCGTGGCGGGCCACGGCGACGACGTCGTCCAGGGTGGCCCCGGACGTGCCGAGCGTGACGGTGACGGGAGGGGTGGTCATGGTGATGCGTTCTCCTTGCTGTCGGTCGATCAGACGGCCCGGCGGCCCGCGCGCCAGACCGCATGGGTCAGCGGCATGCCGGGGCGGTAGGCCAGGTGGATGGCGGCGGGGGCGTCGAGCACGTGCAGGTCGGCGCGCTTGCCGACCTCGAGGCTGCCGACGCGGTCCTGCGCCCGCAGGCCGATGGCCCCGCCGAGGGTGGCGGCGCGCACGGCCTCGGCGAGGGTCAGGTGCATCTGCAGCACGGCGGTGCCCACGTTGAAGTTCATGGACGTGGTGTAGCTGGTGCCCGGGTTGCAGTTCGAGGCCAGGGAGACCTCGATGCCGGCGTCGAGCAGGCGACGCGCGGGCGCCAGCGGGGCGCGGGTGGACAGATCGCACGCGGGCAGGCAGCCGGCCACGGTGCCGGGAGTGCCGGTGGCCGAGGCGCGGTCCCAGCCGGTCCAGGTGCCGGCGAGGGCCTCGACGTCCGCGTCGGAGAGGTGGTTGACGTGGTCCACGGAGGCGGCGCCGAACTCCACGGCCACGCCCACGCCCGGGCCCTGCTCGATCTGGTTGCCGTGCAGGCGCACGCCCAGTCCCGCCGTCACGCCCGCGGCGAGCACGCGGCGGGTCTGCTCGGCGTCGAAGGCGCCGGTGTCGCAGAACACGTCCACCCAGCCCGCGTGCTCCCGCACGGCCTCGAGCATCGGCCCGACGACGTCGTCGAGGTAGTCCTCCGCGTCCCGGCCCGGGGGCACGAGATGGGCGCCGAGGAAGGTCACCTCGTCCACGAGGCCCTCCTCGCGCAGCCCGGCCAGCAGGCGCGCGTGGCGCGCCTCCTCCTCCACGGTGAGCCCGTAGCCGGTCTTGGTCTCGAGGTAGGTGGTGCCGCCGGCCACCGCGTCGGCCACCCGGCCGCGGACCAGCTCGGCCAGGCGGTCGTCCGAGGCGGCACGGGTGGCGGAGGTGGTCACGCCGATGCCGCCGGCCGCGTAGGACTCGCCGGCCATGCGGGCCTCGAACTCGGCGGAGCGGTCCCCGTCGAACACGAGATGCGTGTGGGAGTCCACCCAGCCGGGCAGCACGGCGCGGCCCTCGACGGACACCCGGTCGTCCGCCTCCGGGGCGTCCGCGGCGGGGCCGATCCAGGCGATGCGCTCGTCCTCGACGACGACGGCCGCGTCCGTGAGCACCCGCCCTTCGGGGTCGACGGTGGTCAGCTCGGCGATGTCGGTGATGAGCGTGGAGCGCATGGGGGCCTCTCTGCGGGACGGACGGGGGTGGGCCGGTGGGGCGGGCCTCAGGTGAGCGCGGCCACCAGGTGGGCCAGCGGCGTGGCCAGCACGATGGTGAGCGCCACGCGCTCGACCCAGATCACCAGGAGGTGCCACATCTTCACGGGGATGTCCGTGGCCAGGATGGCAGGAACCACCGCGGAGAAGAAGATGATCGCGGAGACGCAGACGACGCCGATCACGAACCGGGCGACGAGGTCCTCGTGACCGGCCGCCATCGTGGCCGGGATGAACATCTCGGCGATCGAGGTGGCGGAGGCCGAGGCCAGCAGGCCGGGGTCGGAGTAGCCGAGCGCCCAGAACAGCGGGTAGAAGATCACGCCGATCCACTCGAACACGGGCGTGTACGTGGCCAGGACCAGGGCGATCAGGCCCACGGACATGATGGACGGCAGGATCTGGAGCACCATCACGAGTCCATCCCGGAAGTTGACCCAGATGTTCTTCGGCAGGGACGGGGCCTCGGCGAGGGTCTGCTCGGCGGCGCGACGGGCCACGCGGAAGCGGTCCCGGGTGACGGCCTGCTCGGGCGAGTGGGTGACGCCCGGGTAGCACTCGTCCGGGATGCGGCTCAGCGGCGGGATGCGCACCGTGATGGCGGTGACCGCGAACGTCACCGCGAGGGTGCCGAAGAAGTACCAGAGCCAGATGTCCATCAGGCCCAGCGTCTTGGCCACGATCACCATGAAGGTCGCGGACACCGTGGAGAAGCCGACGGCGATGATCGCCGCCTCGCGGGCCGTGTAGCGGCCGCCGGTGTACATGCGGTTCGTCAGCAGCAGGCCCAGGGCGTAGGAGCCCACGAAGGAGGCGACGGCGTCGACGGCGGCGCGGCCGGGCACGCGCCAGATCGGCCGCATGGCCGGGCGCAGGTAGACGCCCACGAACTCCATGAGGCCGTAGCCGATCACGAGGGCCAGGAAGACGCCGCCGATGGGGACGATCAGGCCCACGGGCACCACGAGCTTGTCCATCAGGAACGGGCCGATGCTCTCGTCCAGGATCCAGCTCGGGCCCACGCCGAACACGACCATCGCCGAGGCGACCAGGCCGAGCACGGCGAGGAAGGCGAAGACCGTCCGGGTGGTGCTGGTGCGCCAGCGGCCCGAGGCGAACGGGTACACGGCGCCGGCGGCGATGATGGCCATGCCCACCCAGCGGTCGGCCGGGCCGAGCAGCCCGCGCACCCAGGTCACCAGGTGGTCCAGCGGGATGGAGCTCGCCCCGTTGATCGTGACGGGCACGAAGAACATGACGATGCCGATCGCCGAGTAGACGATCATGCGCCAGCGCGCCGGCGGGCGGGGCGCGTCGGCCTCGATCGCGGCCATCGCGGTGGTGTCGGTGTGCAGCTCGCGGTCTGCGGGGCGGGACGAGTCCATCGTGGTGTCCTTTCGATCGCGAGCCGGACGGGCGTCCGCCCGTCCGGCTCGCGGCGGTGAAGTCGTCGGACGGCGACGGCGCGGCGGCACCGTCGTCGTCCGACGACGTGACCGGGGTCAGTCCCGGATCGTGGCCTCCATGGGCACACGGACGCCGCGCTCCTTCGCCACCTCGGCGGCGCGGGAGTAGCCGGCGTCGACGTGGCGGATGACGCCCATGCCCGGGTCGTTGGTGAGCAGCGCCTCGAGCTTGGCCGCGGCCAGCTCGGTGCCGTCGGCCACGCCCACCTGGCCGGCGTGGATGGACCGGCCGATGCCGACGCCGCCGCCGTGGTGGATCGACACCCAGGTGGCACCCGAGGAGGTGGCGGTCAGCGCGTTCAGCAGCGGCCAGTCGGCGATCGCGTCGGAGCCGTCCAGCATGGACTCGGTCTCGCGGTACGGGGAGGCCACGGAGCCCGAGTCGAGGTGGTCGCGGCCGATCACGATCGGCGCCTTGACCTTGCCCTCGGCCACGAGCTGGTTGAAGAGCAGGCCGGCCTTGTGGCGCTCGCCGTAGCCCAGCCAGCAGATGCGGGCCGGCAGGCCCTCGAACTCCACGAACTCGGCGGCGCCGTCGAGCCAGCGGTGCAGGTGCTCGTTCTCGGGGAACAGCTCCTTCAGCGCCGCGTCGGTCACGCGGATGTCCTCCGGGTCGCCGGAGAGCGCGGCCCAGCGGAACGGGCCGAGGCCCTCGCAGAACAGCGGGCGGATGTAGGCCGGGACGAAGCCCGGGAACTCGAACGCGCGGGAGTAGCCGGCCTTGCGGGCCTCGTCGCGGATGGAGTTGCCGTAGTCGAACACCTCGGCGCCGATGTCCTGGAAGCCGACCATGGCCTCGACCTGGCGGGCCATGGACTCCTGGGCCTTCTTCGTGAAGGTGTCCGGGTCGGCCTCGGCCTCGGCGTGCCAGTCCTTCTCGTCGATCTCGATCGGCAGGTAGGACAGCGGGTCGTGCGCGGAGGTCTGGTCGGTGACGATGTCGATCTCGACGGTGCCGGCCTTCTGGCGCTCGAGCAGCTCGGGGAACACCTCGGCGGCGTTGCCCACGAGGCCCACGGAGACGGCCTCGCCGTCGCGCTTGGCCTGCATGACGCGCTCGACGGCCCTGTCGATGTCCGTCTCCACCTCGTCCAGGTAGCGCTTGCCCATGCGGCGGCGCAGGCGGTCCTCCGAGACGTCCACGATCAGGCAGACGCCGCCGTTGAGGGTGACGGCCAGCGGCTGGGCGCCGCCCATGCCGCCGCAGCCGCCGGTGAGGGTGAGGGTGCCCTTGAGGGAGCCGTCGTAGCGCTTGCGGCCGATCGCGGCGAAGGTCTCGTAGGTGCCCTGCAGGATGCCCTGGGTGGCGATGTAGATCCACGAGCCGGCGGTCATCTGGCCGTACATCATCAGGCCCTCGGCCTCGAGCTCGCGGAAGGTCTTCCAGTCGGCCCAGTCGCCCACCAGGTTGGAGTTGGCGATCAGCACGCGGGGGGCCCACACGTTGGTCTTGACGACGCCGACCGGCTTGCCGGACTGCACCAGGAGGGTCTCGTCCTCCTCGAGGTCCTTGAGCGTGGCGACGATGGCGTCGTAGGCCTCCCAGGAGCGGGCCGCGCGGCCGGTGCCGCCGTAGACGACGAGGTCCTCGGGACGCTCGGCGACCTCGGGGTCCAGGTTGTTCATGAGCATCCGCAGCGGGGCCTCGGTCTGCCAGGACTTGGCGGACAGCTCGGTGCCGCGCGGGGCGCGGATGGTGCGGGACGGGTCGTGCTGGGTGAAGCCCACGGCCATGGCAGTTCCTCTCGACGGGGTGCGTGCGCCGCCGGGACGAGTGGCCCCTGTGATTTCACGGCTCGGCATGCACTTTCCGAACATTGAAACAGTGACTCGGCTCACGCGCAAGCCCGATCCGTGTGTCCCGCACCCGTTACGCTCCCTGTCATGACCACCACCCCCACCGCCTCGACGCGCACCGTGGACCGGGCCCTGGACCTGCTCGCCGCCGTCACCGAGCAGCCCCGGCTGAGCCTGACCGAGGCCGCCCGTGCCACGGAGCTGCCGGCGTCCACGGCGCTGCGCCTGCTGCGCAGCCTCGAGGGATCCGGCTTCGTGGCCCGCGACGACGACGGCGCCTACCGCCCCGGCGTGCGCCTCATCCAGCTCGGGGCGCGGGCCTTCTCCCGGGACTCGCTCGTGCAGCTGGCCCGCGGGCCGATGGACCACGTCGTGGCCGCCACGGGCGAATCCGTCTACCTCTCGGTGACGACCCCTCCGGACTCCGCCGTCTACCTGGCGATCGTGGAGGGCACGCATTCGGTCCGCCACACGAACTGGGTCGGACGCACCGTCCCCCTGGCGGGCACGGCCGTGGGCGACGCCCTGCGCGGCAGCGTGGCCGCGGGGGACTACACGCTGCGCACCCGTTCCGTCGAGAAGGACGTCACCTCGCTGTCCGCCCCCATCAGCGTGGCGGGCACGGTGGTCGGTGCACTCAGCACGCTCGTGCCGGCCTACCGCTGCACGGACGAGCTGGCGGACCGGTGCGGGGCGGCCCTCGTCGCCGCCACCCACGAGCTGGCGCACCTGCTCGGGGCGGCCGACACTCCCAGGGAACGCCCAGCCGACTCCCCTGGAAAGCCCAAGGCGAGTTCGTAGGCTGAAGCCACCTCATCGAAGGTGCGAGTGATGACGGAGAAGGCCCCGGGCCCGGCGAGAGCCGGAACCGGGGCCTTTCTCTGCGGCCGGCGCCCGAGGCGCCGGTTGCGGGGATCAGCGGCGGGAGGAGACGACGCCCGCCCAGAGGCCGCCGAGCAGGCCCGCCACCGGCAGCATCCAGAACAGGTGCAGGCCCGCCCCGTAGAGGACGGTGTTGGAGAACACCGCGAACAGGCCCACGGCACCGAGGAAGCCGCCGACCACGCCACCGACCACGTAGCGCACGACGGAGCGGGCAGCCCCGCCCATCAGCAGCACGACCAGGTAGCCGGCCGCGCCCGCCAGGGCGCCGCCCACCAGGCCGAACATGAACGACTGCACCAGCACGACCCAGCCGTGGCCGGTCTCGCCCAGCGCCACGGAGCCGTTCGGATCACCCAGGTCGCCGGTGAGCACGCGCACGACGTTGCCGATGATCACGACGAGCACCGAGACGAGGATGACGCGGTTGGTGAAGCCCCAGCCCTCCACCGGGCCCAGCGGCTCGAGCACCTCCTCCTCCACCACGGCGTGGCGCACGGGGCGGGCCGGGGCGGTGTGGGCGTTCGCGGCGTGGGGCTGGACGGCGTGGCTGCCGTCGGCGTTGATGGTCATCTCTGATCTCCCGTCCCGCCCCGGGCGGGGCGCGTTCCGAGCGCCGGGGCGCCCGTCTGGTTGCACGTCTGACGTGATTTTAGGCTTTTCCCAGCCCGAGGGGGTAATGGTGACCCGTCCGCCGGGCGGGGGGCGGCTCAGAGGACGTCGGTGCGGCGGTTGGCGAGCGAGGGGAGGAACTCCCGGACCTCGTCGATGCGCTCGCGGGTGACCTCCGCGGTCGCCACGGCCTCCCGCTCGTCGGCGAGCTCGGCGACGGGCAGCGCCAGCGGGTCCACGATCATCGAGTGGCCCACGGTGCCGTCCGAGCACGTGTCCGCCGCGGCCACCCACACGGTGTTCTCCACCGCGCGGGCCTTGAGCAGGGTGCGCCAGTGCTCCACCTTGTGCTCGCCGGAGAACCACGCCGCGGGGATCACGAGCACGTCCGCGCCCTCCACCGCGAGACGCCGGGACAGCTCGGGGAAGCGCAGGTCGTAGCAGGTGAGCAGGCCCAGGCGGAGCCCGCCGAGCTCGATCGCCGCGACGCCGCCGTCGCCGGGGGTGATCCGGTCCGACTCGCGGTGCGCGAACGCGTCGTAGAGGTGGAGCTTGCGGTACGCACCCAGCCGGGCGCCGTCCGCGCCCACCGCCAGCAGCGTGTTGTAGGGACGCCGGTCCGGTCCCGGCTCGTAGCCGCCCGCGACGACGGCGATCCCGTGCTCCCGCGCCAGCGCGGCCAGGCCCGCGGCGAACGGCTCCCAGGCCGCGGCGACGGCGTCGGGGAACTCCTCCCCCACCTCGCGGGCCCCGAGCATGGCCTCCTCGGGCAGCACCAGGAGGTCCGCCCCCTCGCCCGCGGCGCGGGCGGCGAGGCGGGCCATCACGGCCAGGTTCTCCTCGGCGTCGCCCACGGGCCCGAACTGTCCGACGCTGATCCTCATGCCCCCAGGGTAGCCAGGCCCCTGCCGGTGGCCGTCAGCCCTGGTCAGCGCTGGGGCCAGCCGCCACGCTGGAAGCCGGGCACGACGTCGGCCCGCATCGGCCGCCGTCGTCCTCCGCCCCGGATCCGCGCGGCACCGCGCGGCACGTCGACACCACAGGAGCAGACGCGATGACCACCCAGCAGCCCGACATCCCCGGCACGCCGGGGCCGATCACCCCCGACCTCGAGGAGCACACCGCCCTCACCCACCCGGACCAGCCCGTGGCCGTGCCGGCCCCGGACCAGCGCGGTCCGGCACAGGTCTCCCCCACCGGCCAGGACACCGGCGCCGACCCCGCGACCGCCGCGCAGGGCTGCCCGTACCTGACCACCGCGCACGGCGTCCGCCTGCAGGACTCGGACCACTCGCTCAAGGCCGGCCGCCGCGGCCCCACCCTGCTGCAGGACCACCACCTGCGGGAGAAGCTCAGCCACTTCGACCACGAGCGCATCCCCGAGCGCGTGGTCCACGCCCGCGGCGCCGGCGCCCACGGCGTGTTCCGCGGCTACGGCACCGCCGCGAAGATCAGCCGGGCCGGGCTGTTCGCCAAGGACAAGGAGACGGAGGTGTTCGTCCGCTTCTCCACCGTGGCCGGCTCCCGCGGCTCCATGGACCTGGCCCGTGACACCCGCGGCTTCGCCACCAAGTTCTACACGGATGAGGGCACGTGGGACCTGGTGGGCAACAACATCCCCGTGTTCTTCGTGCAGGACGCCATCAAGTTCCCGGACGTGGTGCACTCGGTGAAGCCGCACCCGGACCGCGAGATCCCGCAGGCGCAGTCCGCGCACGACACGTTCTGGGACTTCGTGTCCCTGCACACCGAGGCGCAGCACCACACCCTGTGGAACATGTCCGACCGCGGCATCCCGCGCTCCTACCGCATGATGGAGGGCTTCGGCGTCCACACCTACCGCCTGGTCGCGGCGGACGGCTCCACCGTGCTGGTCAAGTTCCACTGGAAGCCGATGCTCGGCGTGCACTCCGTGACCTGGGAGGAGGCGCTGCTCACCAACGGCATGGACCCGGACTTCCACCGGCGTGACCTCGCCGACGCGATCGAGGCCGGCGCCTTCCCCGAGTGGGAGCTCGGCGTGCAGGTGTTCGAGGACAACGAGGAGCAGATGTTCGAGGGCATCGACCTGCTCGACCCCACGAAGCTGGTCCCGGAGGAGCTCGCCCCCGTGCAACCCCTCGGCCGCATGACGCTGAACGCCAACCCGTCCAACTACTTCGCGGAGACGGAGCAGGTGGCCTTCAACCCGGCCAACCTCGTGCCCGGCATCGACGTCACCAACGACCCGCTCCTGCAGGGCCGCCTCTTCTCCTACCTGGACACGCAGCTCACCCGCCTCGGCGGGCCGAACTGGAACCAGCTGCCCATCAACCGCCCGCACGCCCCGGTCAACGACATGCTGCGTGACGGCTTCCACCAGAGCGCCGTGCATCGCGGCGTGGCGCCGTACCGGCCCAACTCGCTCGACGGCGGCCTGCCGTACGAAACCCCCGCGGACGACCACGCGTTCATCGAGCACCCGGAGCCGCTGCCGGCGTCGGTGAAGGAGCGCGCGCACGCCGCCTCCTTCGACGACCACTTCTCGCAGGCGCGCCTGTTCTTCCTCTCCCTCTCCGAGGTGGAGCGCGAGCACGTGGCGCAGGCGTACACGTTCGAGCTGGGCAAGTGCTACGAACAGACCATCCGCGAGCGCCAGCTGGCCCACCTCGCCGCGATCGACACGCGACTGGCCCAGCAGGTCGCGGACGGCCTGGGCATCCCCGTCCCCGCGCCGACCGAGACCCCGGCCGAGGTGCAGCCCTCCCCCGTGCTGTCCCAGATCGGCGGCGCGTGGCCGCTCGACGGCCGTCAGGTCGGCGTCGTGGTGGGCGAGTCCGTGGACGAGAAGGAGCTGGACGCCCTCGTGCAGGGCATCCACGGTGCGGGCATGGTCCCGCTGGTCATCGCGCCGAAGGGCGGCCCCGTGGCCGGGGAGATCGTGGCCCAGCGGACCTACCTGACCGCCGCGTCCATCGAGCTGGATGCCGTGGTCGTGGCCTCGCCGGCGGCCCCCGCCGCCGACGCCGCCCCCAGCCTGGACCAGAAGGCCGGCGCCGCCGACTCCGAGGCGGTGGACCCGCGCGTCGTCAAGGTGCTGCAGGAGATGTGGCGCCACTCCAAGGCGATCCTCGCCCTCGAGCCGGCGGAGGCCGTCCTCGCGGCCGCCCAGGTGTCCGGCAAGGGCGTCGAGTCCGCGGCGGACGGCGCCTCCGCCGTCAGCCGGCTGACGGAGCTGCTGCCCGCGCACCGCGTGTGGGACCGCTTCCCGACCACCGGCCGCCTGGCCGACTGACTCGGCGGACCCCCGGGCGCTTTCGAACGTGAGATAGGGCCTATCTCACGTTCGAAAGCGCCCATTCGCCCTCTTTCACGTTCGAAAACGCGGGCCGGGGTGGGCCGGGGGCGGGGCGGCGGGCCGGGTCAGTCCTCGATGAGGTCGCGGACCTGGACCACCTGGTCGCGGCCCGGGCCCACGCCGATCGCGGAGATCCGGCACCCGGAGAGCTTCTCGAGGGCCTCCACGTAGCGCTGGGCGTTCAGCGGCAGATCCGTGAACGCGCGGGCGCCCGAGATGTCCTCGGTCCACCCGTCGAAGAGCTCGTACACCGGCTTCGCGTGATGGAACTCGGTCTGGGTCATGGGCATGCGGTCGTGGCGCACGCCGTCCACCTCGTAGGCCACGCACACCGGGATCTTCTCGATGCCGGTGAGCACGTCCAGCTTGGTGAGGAAGTAGTCCGTGAAGCCGTTGATCCGCGCGGCGTAGTGGGCCATGACGGCGTCGTACCAGCCGGTGCGCCGCGGGCGGCCGGTGTTCACGCCGAACTCGCCGCCGGTGGTGCGCAGCTGCTCGCCCATCTCGTCGAAGAGCTCCGTGGGGAACGGACCGGCGCCGACGCGCGTGGTGTAGGCCTTCACGATGCCGATGGTGCGGGAGAAGCGGGTGGGGCCGATGCCCGCGCCCACGGCCGCGCCGCCGGCGGTCGGGTTGGACGAGGTCACGAACGGGTAGGTGCCGTGGTCCACGTCCAGGTAGGTGGCCTGGCCGCCCTCCATGAGCACCACCTTGCCCTCGTCCAGGGCGTCGTTGAGCAGGTTCACGGAGTCCACGACCATGGGGCGCAGGCGGTCCGCGTAGCCCAGGAAGTACTCGGCGATCTCGTCCACGGTCACGGCGCGGCGGTTGTAGAGCTTCACCAGCAGCTCGTTCTTCTGCCGCAGGGCGCCCTCGATCTTCTGGCGCAGGATCGACTCGTCGAAGATGTCCTGCACGCGGATGCCCAGGCGGGCCACCTTGTCCATGTAGGTGGGGCCGATGCCGCGGCCGGTGGTGCCGATCGCGCGCTTGCCCAGGAACCGCTCGGTCACCTTGTCCATGGTCTGGTGGTACGGCGCCACGAGGTGGGCGTTGGCGGAGATCTTCAGGTGCTCGCACGGGTGGCCGCGGGACTCGAGCCCGTCGATCTCCTCGAACAGCGCCTCCAGGTTCACCACCACGCCGTTGCCGATCACCGGCACCGCGTTGGGCGAGAGGATGCCGGCGGGCAGCAGCTTGAGCTCGAACTTCTCCCCGTTGACGACGACGGTGTGCCCGGCGTTGTTGCCGCCGTTCGGCTTGACGACGTAGTCCACTCGCCCGCCCAGCAGGTCGGTGGCCTTGCCCTTGCCCTCGTCGCCCCACTGGGCTCCGACGATCGCGATCGCTGGCATCTGCATCTCTCCTCAGGGCCGCGGGTCGCCCCGGACCGGCCCGTACATGGAAAACGCCCCCTTGCGGTGCACGCGGAGGCCGTACCCCCGAATCCTACCAGCGTGACGGATGCCACCCTCTGGCTACGCTGGCGCCATGAGCACCGCAGCGCCCGGCACCCAGCACTCGGAGTTCGCCTCCCCGACCCCCACCCGCAAGGGCCCGAGCGTGGGCACGTGGCGCCCCTGGGCCGTGCTGCCGTGGGCGCTGGCCCTCCTCGCCCTGCCCCTGATCGCGCTCGCCCTGCGCTCCAACTTCGGCGCGAACGGCTGGATGACGGTCATCTACATGGTCTTCGGCGCCCTGCCCCACGAACTCGTCCTCGTGCTCATGGTGGGGAGCCTGTTCCTCCTGCCCCGCGTGAACCCGCAGGATGAGCAGCGGGGCGGCATCCGGCTGGGGCGCCTGCTGCACACGCTGCTGGGCATCTCCTGGGGGTCCTTCGCGCTGGCCGCGATCATCTTCCCCGACGGCGGCGACCACCCGGACTCCGGCGCCACGACCCCGGTGCTCATGGACCTGCTCGGCAAGAGCACCGCGATGGACGTCGGCATCGTGGGCGGCCTCGCCCTCGTGGCCGTCAGTGCGCTCACCGGTCTCGCGGTGATCGTGGTGTGCGTGGTGCGGCGGATCCGCGCCGTTCGCTGAGCACGCTCCCGACGACGGCGGTCAGCGCGGGTTCAGGCGTTGGCGGGCTCGGCCGTGCCCGCGCCCCGGCGGCGCAGCTCGGGCTTCACGGTGCCCTCGGCGCCCGTGTCGGGGCAGGCGTCCTCCGCAGCTCCGGCCGCACCGGAGCCGCACGGGCCGGCGTCGTCCGTGCCGCCGCAGCAGCCGCCGGCCGGGGCGCCGTCGTCGGCCGCGGCCTGCTGCGCACGCTCCTCGGCGCCGAGCACGGTGAAGCCGGCATCGGCGATCATCTGCAGATCCGCCTCGGCGTCCTGGCCCTCGGAGGTGAGGTAGTCGCCGAGGAAGATCGAGTTGGCCACCTGCAGGCCGACCGGCTGCAGGGAACGCAGGTGCATCTCGCGGCCGCCGGCGATGCGCAGCTCCTTGCCCGGGCACGCCATGCGGACCATGGCCAGGATCCGGAGGCACTCGAGCGGCGTGAGCTGCTGGTGGCCCTGCAGCGGGGTGCCGTCGAAGGGCATGAGGAAGTTGACGGGGATGGAGTCGGAGTCCAGGTCGCGGAGCGCGAGGACGGCCTCGACGAGCTGCTCGTGCGTCTCCCCCATGCCCGCGATCAGGCCGCTGCAGGAGGACAGGCCGGCGGCGCCGGCACGCTGCACGGTGTCCACGCGCTGCTCGTAGGTGTGGGAGGTGCAGATGGACTCGTAGTGGGACTCGGCCGTGTTGAGGTTGTGGTTGTAGGCGTCGACGCCGGCGTCCTTGAGCTTCTCGGCCTGGCCGTCCTTGAGGAAGCCGAGGCACGCGCACACCTCGACGTCCGGGTGCTGGGCCTTGAGGTCGCCGACCATGCCGGCCACGCGGTCGACGTCGCGGTCCGTGGGACCGGTGCCGGAGGCCACCATGCACACGCGCGAGGCGCCGCCGGCGATGCCCAGGCCCGCCTGGCGGACGGCCTCCTCCGGCTTGAGCCACGTGTAGCGCAGGATCTCGGCCTCGGTGCCGAGCCGCTGGGAGCAGTAGGTGCAGTTCTCCGGGCAGAGGCCGGTCTTGAGGCTGACCAGGTAGTTGACCTTGACCGTGCGGCCGAAGTGCTTCTCGCGCAGGCGCGAGGCTGCCGCGACGATGCGGAACGTGTCCGCGTCCGGGGCGTCCAGCACAGCGACGGCCTCCTCAGCGGTAAGCACGTGGCCCGCCTCGATGCGGTCCACGAGGGCCTCGGGGTCGAGGGCGGCGGCGGGGCGGGGGTCGACGGCGGGGGAGTCCTGGGTGGCGGTCATGCGGGCCTCTCCGGTGGGCGGGGCTCGGCCCCGGGTGGGTCTGACTCGAGGGACTCTAACAGTGTTCATTGAACAGTGTTCAGGAGCGGGGGGCCATGACCCCGACGTCAGCGCCCGTGCCGGTCCAGAGGGACCGGCTCGGGCCGAGGCTGCTCCTCGAGCGTCGTCGTCGCCGCGAGGATGCCGTGGGCGGCGGCAGCGAGCACCGCGCCGAGCAGACCGGCCACGACCGCCCGGACGCCGGCGTCGTCGATCGCGTTCAGCACCAGCCCCGGAATGACCGCGGCCCCCATCAGCAGCATCACCCACGCGGTGGAGCCGGCTCCGGCGTCAAACACGTTGCGGCGAGCCTGCTCCGCCTCGACCCGGTGATGCACCCCTCGCAGGGTGAGCATCGCCCCGAGGGCCGTGACGGCCACCAGCGTCAGACCCCACCCCAGTCCCAGATCCTGCCGCAGCCCCGCGAACACACCAGCCGAACCCACCAGGGCAGATGCCACACCGATGCGCCACCGCCACTCACGCTCATTCCCCACCCGGCTCACAGCCCCATGCTGGCACACGGCCCTCGGAGGCGGAGCGGCAGATCATGCGGTCGTGGCCGGCGGGATCACTCCTGCGTAAGGGGCGGATGGAACTCCGAGGCGAGCATCGCGTAGGTGGCGCCATCCACCCAGCCGCGCGTGAGATGCAGAGACTCCTCCTTGAACGTGCCCTCGTGACGCATCCCCACCTTCTCCATGATGCGCAGGCTCGGAGCGTTGTCCGCGAAGGCATGAGCCTCCACGCGCCGCACACCCAGATCGTCGAACGCGAAGCCCAGCAGGGCTCGCGCAAGCTCGGTGCCATAGCCCTGCCCGGCCTGGCGCGGATCGATCGTCCAGCCGAGCTCGGCCTGGGCGTCCCGGGCTTCCTCCCGCGGGCCGCCCTGACTCCACGCGTCCTGCACCGCGACCTTCCCGACACCGACGATGACGTCTCCGGCCCGCACGGTGAGACGGTCCCCCGCCCCGAGGTAGGACTCGCGCAGCGCGTTCTCACTCTCCGGGCGGCCGGAGGTCCACGACCACACCTGCTCACGACGGCAGAAGCTCCACACGGCGGGTGCATCGAGACCCCGGAACGGGGTGAGGGTCAGCCGGCGGGCTCGCAGCGGGAAGCAGACGCCTCGACTCGCGGCGAGCTCCAGGAGAGGGGTGGCCATGACAGACAGGGTACGAACAAAAGTTCTCGAGTCAGCCCCCGGACAGACCAGTGCCCGCACCCTGCGTCGATGTCAGATCCACGCGGCCTCTCAGGGCCCGTTGACCTCGGGCAGATCCCGCCACGGAGTCCCGCACCTGCACTGGCAGATGATCGCTTCGACCATCGTGCGGACATCCGAGAAGGGTCGACCCTGCCGGCCCGTGCGGTCTGGAGCAGCGGGGCGATCAGCTCCGATCGGGCGTCGGAGACGACGTGCAACCGGGACATGGCTCCCCGGATCTCAGCGGGTCCCTGGAGCCGTTCTCAGACACGCCCTAGGCCATCTCCAGCGCCGAGGCCCGCCTCACATCCGAGGAGGTCCTCCACGCTCAGGTGACGCGGCTCAGACACGATGCAACAGTCGATCGAGGGCCTCTCGCCCGGCGGCCCGCTCACGGACGTCGTCGGAGTCCATGAGGTCCAGCGCCACGACTGTTTCAGTGCGAAGCAGGGCGGAGGGATCCACGGGGGCAGGTATGTGGCGGATCACCACTTCCCCCGCCGCCGAGGCGTCGAGGCGGAGCCGCGACTGGAGAGCCTCCAGGTCGCCGAGCAGATAGCCCTCCTCCCGCTGGTTCCCTTCGACAGCGGCGAGCCCGAAGCGGCGGGCGAGATCCGACTGATCCAGGGCGGACACCCCCGAGGGCACGAGAACGTCGGCGAGCTTGGCTCGGGCTCGAGGCGAGGCGTGGAACCGGTGGGGCCGGGCCCTGTTCTCAGCCAGTCGGTGCATCTCGGCAGCGGTGAGCGTTCGCAGCCGGGAGCGCAGACGGGAGATCCGCGGCTGGTCGAGGAAGGCCCGTCCGTTTCCTCCGGCAAGGAGGTCGACGGCGGCCCAGGCGGTCCGCGGAGCCCAGGTGCGGCCGATACCCGGCGCCCTGCGGGCACGACGGGCCAGGGCACGCTCATCGATGAACCAGGATTCTCCGAGGCGGCGGGCCGGCACATCACCGTCCTCGACGAGGCGCCGCACATAGCGGTCGGAGACCTTGAGGCGCTCGGCGGCCTCCCCCACCGTCAGAAGAGTCATGCAAGAAGAGTACCGGAGCCGGACCTGTTCATGCATGCCCGGGGAGCCCTGACTTTGAGACCCTGTCATGCCATGCACCGAGAGCGCGTGGCCCTCTCACCAGAGCCGTACTCCACCAGAGCGGAGACGGAAGGGCCATCGACAGCAGCGCCTGGAAGGGGGCAACACACCCTGGGGCGATCCCTTCGGCCTGGCGCTCCTTGATCCTTCGACGCTCGAACTCAGCGAATGCGGCCTTGATGCCGAGCATGAGTCCGGCTACGGGGGAAGTGCCGGGCCTGGGCACCGTGATCTCACTCGGTCGAGACCCGCACGGTGCATCCCTTGTCGGTGAGGTCGTCCACGCTCGCGTACAGATTCCGGGTGACCCGGCCGAGCCGGGCCACGACGTCGTCGACCACTGGGGGATCGACCGCACCGGCACCCTCGTCAGCGAGCGCCCGACTCTGGACGTGGACCAGGCCCCGCCCGAGACGATCGAGCGCCTAGAGTGATCCACATCACTCCCGCCCCGGTCTTTCACCTCCGAACAGGAGCCCCATGTCCACCACGTCCACACGTCCGCCCACGCCCAGGCCCCCGGGCCGCGCCGCCCGCGAGGGCACGTTCTTCAGCCGCGCCATGCGCCCGCTGAACACGACGATGGAGCGGTTCATCCCGTCCTCGCTCGTGTTCACCATCGTGCTGACGTTCGCGGTGGCAGCCCTGTGCCTGCTGCTCACTCCGGCCGGGCCGGCCGACGTCGTCGTGGGCTGGGGTGACGGCCTGTCCGGACTGCTGGCGTTCATCACGCAGATGGCGCTCGTGCTCATGCTCGGCCACATCCTGGCGAACACCGGTCCGGTGCGCCGCCTGCTCGCCCGGCTCGCCAGCATTCCCCGCACGCCCCTGGCCGCCTACATCTTCGTGTTCGTGGTGGCGGCGGCGGCCTCCCTCATCACGTGGGGCCTGGGCCTGGTGGTCGGTGCGCTGCTGGCCAAGGAGGTCGCGGCGCAGGCCCGTGAGCGCGGGCTGGTCCTGCACTTCCCGATGCTGGTGGCCGCCGGGTTCTCCGGGTTCGTGGTGTGGCACATGGGGTACTCGGGCTCCGGCCCGCTGACGGCCGCCACCCCCGGTTCGTTCCTCACGGAGAGCCTGGACGGCCGGACGGTCCCGGTCTCGGAGACCACCTTCTCCTGGTGGAACATCACCGCCGCCGTGGTGACCGTGCTCGTCGTGGCCCTGGCCCTGTTCCTCGTCGCCCCGCGCGCCGGGGACCGGATCGTGGAGCTGGAGATCGACGCGCGGGACCAGGACGCGGTGTCCGCACCGGAGATCGAGACGCCGGCGGACCGTCTCGACGCCTCCCGTGTCCCCACGCTCCTCGTCGGCGCCATGCTCGTGACCTATCTGGTGATGCACTTCGTCGGCGGCGGCACCCTCACCCTGGACATCGTCAACTGGTCCTTCCTCGCGCTGATCCTGCTGCTGGTGCGCAGCCCGCACGAGCTGATCGGCCTCACCCAGGGGGCCGCGTCCAACGTGGGCGAGATCCTGCTGCAGTTCCCCCTCTACGCGGGCATCCTCGGCATGATGACGACCACCGGCCTGGTGGCGGTGCTCTCGGACGCCTTCGTGGCGATCTCGAACCCGGTGACGTTCGGCCTGCTGGCGTTCCTGGCCGCGGGCCTCGTGAACTTCTTCGTCCCCTCCGGCGGCGGACAGTTCGCCGTGCAGGGCCCGATCATGCTCCAGGCCGGCGACGCGCTCGGCGTGGATCCGGCCATCACCATCATGGCCGTCTCCTACGGCGACCAGTGGACCAACATGATCCAGCCGTTCTGGGCGATCCCCCTTCTGGCGATCGCCGGCCTGAAGATGCGCGACATCCTGGGGTACACCACGGTCGTGCTGCTCGCGTCGGGGCTCGTCTTCGGCGGCACGCTCCTGCTCGTCTCGCTCTGACCCGGCCGGCCGATGCGGGCCAGGACAGACGAAGGGCCCCGGGATCACCGGGGCCCTTCGCCTGTCATCACTCGCACCTTCATCACTCGCACCTCGATGAAGTGGTTCCACCGTACGAACCGAGCATGGGCGCAGCCGTCACGCAGCCTGGCAGTTGCCTGGCAATGGCCGCCTCAGCCCAGGGCACCGCCGGACTCCGCCAGGTAGCACGTGCCGCACAGGGACTCGTAGGTCACCTGGACACCGTCGATCGCCACCTGGTCCCCCTCGAACACGAAGTGCTCGGCGCCCGTGGCCGGGTCAACGACCTTGCGCGTGTTGAACACCGCCTTCCGGCCGCACCGGCAGATGGTCTTCAGCTCCTCGAGGGAGTGCGCCAGCTCCAGCAGCCGCGCGGAGCCCGGGAAGGAGCGGGTGCGGAAGTCGGTGCGCAGTCCGTAGGCGATCACGGGGACGCCGTCGAGCACGGCGATGCGCAGCAGGTCGTCCACCTGCGCCGGCTCGAGGAACTGTGCCTCGTCCACGAGCAGACACGCCATGGGCGGGGCCTCCACGTGCCCCACGAGGGCGTCCGGGTCGTCACCGGTGGCGTGCCGGCGGAACAGCTCCCGCACGTCCGCGCCCGCCGGGACGAGGAAGTCCACGGCGCGGGTCACACCGAGGCGGGAGACGACGTCGCCCTCCCCCTTCACGTCCACCTCCGGCTTGGCCAGCAGCACCCGCTGGCCGCGCTCCTCGTAGTTGAAGGCGGCCTGCAGCAGGCCCGTGGACTTGCCGGAGTTCATGGCCCCGTAGCGGAAGTAGAGCTTGGCCACGGCTCCGCTCAGCCCTGGGCGCGGCCCTGGCCGGCCTCGATCTGCTCTGCGGCCGTGGGGTCCGAGTCCCGCAGGAAGGTGCGGATGCGCTCGACCTCCTCGGACTCCCCGATCCCGGCGGCCGCGCGGCCCAGCGCGTACAGGGCGCGCAGGAAGCCGCGGTTGGGCTCGTGGGCGTACGGCACCGGGCCGGCGCCGCGCCACCCCGCCCGGCGCAGCGCGTCCAGACCCCGGTGGTAGCCGACGCGGGCGTACGCATAGGAGTCCACGGTCCGGCCCTCGGCCCACGCGTCCTCCGCCATGAGCGCCCACACCAGGGAGGACTCGGGCGCCACCGGCACGATGTCCTCGGGCAGGTCACCTGCCTCGAGCCGGGCCAGCACCTCCGGCTCCTCCGGCAGGCGCGTGGCCGGCGGCTCCATCAGGTTCTTGCCGATCAGGGACTCGGACATGGGATGCCTCTTCTCCTCGCGGACGATGCGGTCGCGGCCGAGTCTATCGACGGCGCCGGACGCCGGACGGATCGCCGTCCCCGCGTCCAGGACGGTCCGGTACCGTAGGCGCAGCGTCCGTCCGCAGCCCCACGCTCCCGGGGCCGGGCCGCCGATGCCGTCGAAGGAGCCTCCATGACCCACCCCGCGCCCGCCCGCCGCCGTGCCCCGCTGGCCGTCGGCGTCGCCGCCCTCGCCCTCGCCCTGGCCGGCTGCGGCTCGGCCGGCCAGTCCGGTGAGCCCGCCTCGTCGACCGCCGCGGCACCCAGCGGATCGGCGGCCTCGGCCGCAGCCGGCTCGGCCACGGAGAGCCCCACCGACCCCGCGTCCGCCGCGGCGTCCCGCGTCCGTGAGGCCCTCGCGTCGGAGTCCGCCGAGGGCACCCCGCGCGCCGAGCCGCGTCAGGCGTTCGAGACCGTCGGCCCGGGCATCAAGGACGGCGCCGCCACCGAGGCCTGGAAGAACACGGCGGCGGTCCGCAACGACACCGTCTCCGTGATGGACTGCACGCGCGACGTCCTGGACCAGCGCACCCTGGACGCCGTCGCCACGCACATCCCGGACAGCTCGAACATCGAGATCGTGCAGCTGTTCGCCTCGCAGGACGAGACCCACGAGTTCCTCACCTGCGTCTACAACGGCTACTTCGAGTACAGCCCCGGCATGCCCCTGGCGCAGGTCCACTACCAGCACAACCTCGACGGCTCCCGCCTGGAGTGGTGCCAGGAGGAGCCCGCCGCCGTGGCGGACGAGTACACGTTCGACCCGAAGACCGGCAAGGGGCTGCTCGCCCTGCTGCGCCCCGGCATGGTCGGCGGCCAGGACGGCGCCCCCCTGCTGCCCCAGCGCACCGCGTGGGCCTGCTCCGAGGACGGCAGCGAGATGGTCTCCGTGACCATGGGCTCGATGGAGGGCTTCGGTGACGCCAACGGCGGCCTCACCCAGGTGAAGAACTCGCCGGTCGCGCAGAGCACCACCCTCGTCACCGAGACCCGCGACCACCTCGCGGACACCGTGCTGAAGGACGCCGGGGACTTCCAGGAGGTCATCAAGCTCAGCTCGCCGTTCTTCCTGAACGCGCAGATGGACGAGGAGACCCTGGCCCAGGCCCGGGAGATCCCCACCGGCCGCGTGCCCGACGAGCTGCTGAACAACCAGTCCACGATCGACCGCCCCGAGGGCGCCCCCGGCCCCGTGGCCCCCGGCCAGCCGCCGCGGCCGTTCCAGGGCGCCGCGCGGGAGGCCGCCGAATCCCAGCGGGCCGCGGAGGCGTCCGCCTCGGCGTCGGCCAGCCCGTCACCGACGAAGTCGGCCTCGGCCTCGCCGTCCCCCTCCACGTCCGGGGACTGACACCCGGCACGACGACGGCCGGTCACCTCGTGAGGTGACCGGCCGTCGTCGTGAGGCCCGGCGGATCAGGCCTTCGCCGCGGCGTCGTCCTGACCGGCGAAGTGCCGGCGGTACGCGCCCAGGGTGAGGAACGCCGGGTACTCCGGCGGCAGGGCCGACTCGCAGAACACGCGCACCGCGTCCTCGAACCGGTGGCCCTCGGGCAGCGGGCCGGCGAGGATCCGAGCGTGCTCCTCGCGGATCAGCTGCTCCATCCAGCCGCGGTTGGCGGTCCGCACGCCGCCCTCGGTCAGCTGCACACCGGTGCCGTTGTGGGCCCACTGCCAGATCTGGGACCGGGAGATCTCCGCCGTGGCGGCGTCCTCCATGAGTCCGTGGATCGCGGCGGCGCCGTTCCCCCGCAGCCAGGACTCGATGTAGCGGATCCCGACCTCGATGTTCATCCGCACGCCGGCCTCGGTCACCGAGCCCGTGGTCGCGGCGACGTCGAGCAGGGCGGCCTCGTCCGGCTCCACGTCCTCGCGACGGCGGGTGCGGATCTGGTTCGGGGCCTCGCCGAGCACGGCGTCGAACTCCTCCCGGGCGACCGGCACGAGGTCCGGGTGCGCCACCCACGAGCCGTCGAAGCCGTCGCCGGCCTCGCGGGCCTTGTCCGCGCGCACCTTCTCCAGCGCGGCGGCGTTGGCCTCCTCGTTCCGGCGGTCCGGGATCACGGCGGACATGCCGCCGATCGCCGAGGCGCCGCGCCGGTGGCAGGCCCGGACCAGCTGCTCCGTGTAGGCCCGCATCATCGGCTGGGTCATGGTCACCTCCGAGCGGTCCGGGAGGACGAACTCGGCCCCGCGGTCCCGGAAGTTCTTGATGATGGAGAAGATGTAGTCCCAGCGGCCGGCGTTGAGGCCCGCGGCGTGGTTGCGCAGCTGGTACAGGATCTCCTCCATCTGGAACGCCGCGGTGATCGTCTCGATCAGCACGGTGGCCCGGATGGTGCCCTGGGGGATGCCCAGCTCGTCCTGCGCCGCCACGAACACGCAGTTCCACAGCCGCGCCTCGAGATGGGACTCGAGCTTGGGCAGGTAGAAGTACGGGCCGTGGCCGCGGCGGATCAGCTCGTCGGCGTTGTGGAAGAAGTACAGGCCGAAGTCCACGAGGGCGCCGGCCATCGGCTCGCCGTCCACACGGATGTGGTCCTCGATGAGGTGCCAGCCGCGCGGGCGGACGATGATGGTCGGCCGGTCCGTGAGCTCGCGCTCGCGCAGCCGGTACTCCTTGCCCTCGGGGGAGGTGAAGTCGATCTGGTCGCGGATCGCGTCGAACAGGTTGACCTGCCCGTCCAGCATCCGGTCCCAGGACGGCGTCGAGGAGTCCTCGAAGTCGGCGAGCCAGCCCGAGGCGCCCGAGTTGAGGGCGTTGATCGTCATCTTCCGATCCACGGGGCCGGTGATCTCCACGCGGCGGTCCTGCAGGCCGGGGGCCAGCGGCGCCACACGCCAGGAGTCGTCCTCGCGGACCCGGCGGGTGGACCGCAGGTAGTGCGGGTTCCATCCGTCGGTGATGCGGCGCTGGGTGTACTCCCGCTCCTCGAGCAGCCGCCGGCGGCGGTCCTCGGCCAGCCGGTGCAGGCGGCCGAGGAACGCCAGCGCCTCGTCCGTGAGGATCTCGGCCTGCCGCCCGTCGACCGGCCCGTGGACGGTCACCACGGGGGCGGCGCCCTCGGGGATGACGACGGGGATGGCCTGGGTGCTCACGTCATGCGGCAGGGGCGTGTGCTCCCGAGCGTCGTCGGCATGGATCTCGTGCAGGGTGGGGGTCGTGGTCTGCGGGCTCATGGGACTGCCTCCTCGCGGTCTCGGCTGAGCGGATCAGTGGAACTGGCCGGACTCCGTGGAGCCCGCCAGGGCCACCGTGGAGCTGTCCGGGTTGATGGCGGTGGACACGGCGTCGAAGTAGCCGGTGCCGACCTCGCGCTGGTGCTTGGTCGCGGTGTAGCCGCGGGCCTCGTCGGCGAACTCGCGCTCCTGCAGCTCGACGTACGCGGACATCTGGCGCTCGTTGTATCCCTTGGCCAGGTCGAACATCGAGTGGTTCAGGGCGTGGAAGCCGGCCAGCGTGATGAACTGGAAGGTGTAGCCCATGGCGCCCAGCTCGCGCTGGAACTTGGCGATGGTGTCGTCGTCGAGGTTCTTCTTCCAGTTGAAGGACGGCGAGCAGTTGTAGGCCAGCATCTGGTCCGGGAACTCGGCCTTGACGGCCTCGGCGAACTTCCGGGCCAGCTCGAGGTCCGGCGTGCCGGTCTCCATCCAGATCAGGTCCGCGTGCGGGGCGTAGGCCTTGGCGCGGGCGATGCAGGGCTCGACGCCGTTGCGGACCTTGTAGAAGCCCTCCGCGGTGCGCTCACCGGTGATGAACTCGGCGTCGCGCTCGTCCACGTCCGAGGTGATCAGGGTGGCCGCCTCGGCGTCGGTGCGGGCGATGATCACGCTGGGCACGTCGGCGACGTCGGCGGCCAGGCGGGCGGCGTTGAGCGTGCGGATGTGCTGGCCGGTGGGGATGAGCACCTTGCCGCCGAGGTGCCCGCACTTCTTCTCGGAGGCCAGCTGGTCCTCCCAGTGCACGCCGGAGGCGCCGGCGGTGATCATCGACTTCATGAGCTCGTAGGCGTTGAGCGGGCCGCCGAAGCCGGCCTCGGCGTCGGCCACGATCGGCACGAGCCAGTCCTCGACGCTGCTGACGCCCTCGGCGTGCTCGATCTGGTCCGCGCGCAGCAGGGCGTTGTTGATGCGGCGCACCACCTGCGGCACGGAGTTGGCCGGGTACAGGGACTGGTCCGGGTACGTGTGGCCGGAGAGGTTGGCATCCGCGGCGACCTGCCAGCCGGAGAGGTAGATGGCGCGCAGCCCGGCCTTGACCTGCTGGACGGCCTGGTTGCCGGTGAGGGCGCCGAGGGCGTTGGTGAACTCACCGCGGGCGTTCTCGTCCTTCAGCTGGGTCCACAGCTTCTCGGCGCCGCGGCGGGCCAGCGTGTGCTCCTCCTGGATGCGGCCGCGGAGACGGACGACGTCCTCGGCGGTGAAGCTGCGCTCGACGCCGGCCCAGCGGGGGTTGTTGTCCCAGTCGTGCTGGAGCTGTTCGGCGGAGGCGGGAGTGGAGTGGTGGGGCTGGGTGGTCATGACGTCCTCCTGAGGATCGGTCCGGTTCGTGAAGGGTTCGGTGCGACGTGTCCGTCGCTGCCGTTGACATCCACCTTGGCCCCGGGCAAGGCCCTCTGGAGCACAAAATCGGTGGAAACTCCGGCCGTTCCTGCCACTGGGTCAGAACGTGACAGTCCTTGCGCCCCGGTGTGGTCTGGATCACGGCAACGGCCCCCCGCTTGTCAAGAATGTGACTTTCTTTCCGAAACACGTGATCTCCTCCCCGGTTCCGTCTACAGTTCCGCGCATGATGACCCGCCCGCTTCCCGAGGACAGCGCGACCGTGGACGCCGTCGCGCTGGGCCGCCGCGTCCGGCACCTGCGCAAGCAGGCCGGCCTCACCCTGGACCAGCTCGCGGAGCACACGGGAGTGAGCGGCTCGCACCTGTCCCTCGTGGAGAACGCCCGCCGCGAGCCGCGGCTCTCGCTGGTCCAGCGGATCGCCGAGGTCCTGGGCGTGCCGGTCGAGGACCTGCTCACCGGCCGGGCCCCCACCCGGCGGGCCGAACTGGAGATCGAGGTCGAACGGTTCGCGCGCTCGGAGCACTACGCCTCCCTCGGCCTGCCCCCGCTGCGCATCGGGCCCCGCACCCCCACCGAGGTCCTCGAGGTGATCGCGGGGCTGGAGGCCGAGCTGCGCCGTCGCCTGGAGGAGCAGGCCGCCACCCCCGAGGAGGCGCGCCGCGCCAACGCCCAGCTGCGCGCCCGGATGCGCGCGGTGGACAACCACTACCCCGACCTCGAGGCCGAGGCGCATCGGCTGCTCGACGCGATCGGCCACACGGGCGGGCCGCTGGGCCTGCACGCGGTCTCGGAGCTGGCCGAGCACCTCGGCTTCACCCTGCGCTTCGTCCCGGACCTGCCGCACTCCACGCGCTCCGTCACGGACCTCAAGCACGGGCGCATCCACATCAGCGGCTCCCGCTCCTCAGACCATGACCGCCGCACCGTGGTGCTCCAGGCCCTCGCCGCCGCCGTCCTGGGCCACGGCGAGCCGCGGGACTACGAGGACTTCCTCGCCCAGCGTGTGGCGGTGAACTACCTGGCGGGCGCGCTGCTCATGCCGCAGCGGGCGGCGTCGTCGCTGCTGCGGGCCGCCCAGAAGCGCCGGGACCTGTCCGTGGACGACCTGAAGGACGCGTTCGGCGTCTCCTACGAGGCCGCCGCGCACCGGTTCACCAACCTGGCCACCGTGGACCTGGGCATCCGCTGCCACTTCCAGAAGGTCCACGAGACCGGGGTGATCCACAAGGCCTACGAGAACGACGGGATCGTGTTCCCCGCCGACCACACCGGTGCGATCGAGGGCCAGCAGGCGTGCCGGAAGTGGGGCGCACGGCAGGCCTTCTCCCGCAACGACCGGTTCCGCGCCCACACGCAGTACACGGACTCGCCCAACGGGACGTTCTGGTGCACCTCGATGATCGAGAACGGCCCCGACGGGCTGTTCGCCCTCTCCGTGGGCACCCCGTTCGAGCATGCCCGGCACTTCCGCGGCGCGGACACCCGCCACCGGGTCACCTCCACGTGCCCCGATCCGCGCTGCTGCCGCCGCCCCGACCCCGAGCTCGAGGCCGCGTGGGGCGGGCACGTGTGGCCCGCGGCCCGCATGCACGCGCATCTGCTGGCGGCCATGCCCACGCAGACCTTCCCCGGTGTGGACGAGCGTGAGGTCTTCGAGTTCCTCCAGGCCCAGGAGGAGCGGGAGGGCTGAGGACGACGCCGGCCCGCACCCTCACGCGAGGGTGCGGGCCGGCGCGGCGGACGGCGGGGTCAGCCGATGCTCTTGCCGGCCGAGTTCAGCTCGGTGCAGGCCTGGACCACGCGGGCGGCCATGGCCTCCTCGGCCTTGGCGCCCCACACGCGGGGGTCGTACTGCTTCTTGTCGCCGACCTCGCCGTCGACCTTCAGGACGCCGTCGTAGTTCTCGAACATGTGCCCGGCCACGGGTCGGGTGAACGCGTACTGGGTGTCCGTGTCCACGTTCATCTTCACGACGCCGTACTCCACCGAGTCGGCGATCTCCTGGGCGGCGGAGCCGGAGCCGCCGTGGAACACGAGGTCGAACGGGCGCTCCCTGCCGAACTTCTCACCCACGGCCTGCTGGATCTCCTGCAGGATCTCCGGGCGCAGCTTCACGTTGCCTGGCTTGTAGACACCGTGCACGTTGCCGAAGGTCAGCGCGGTGAGGTAGCGACCGTTCTCGCCGAGGCCGAGTGCCTCCACCGTGGCGATGCCGTCCGCCACGGTGGTGTAGAGCTTCTCGTTGATCTCGTGGGCCACGCCGTCCTCCTCGCCGCCCACGACGCCGATCTCCACCTCAAGGATCTGCTTGTTGGCGTGGGTGCGGGCGAGCAGCTCGCGGCCGATCCGCAGGTTCTCCTCGAGGGTCTCGGCGGAGCCGTCCCACATGTGGGAGTTGAAGATCGGGTCGCGCCCGGCCTTCACCTCGGCCTCGGAGGCGTCCAGCAGGGGCAGGACGAAGTCCTCGAGCTTGTCCTGGGGGCAGTGGTCCGTGTGCAGGGCGATGTTCACGGAGTGCTTCTTGGCGACCTCGCGCGCGAACGCGGCGAACGCCAGCGAGCCGGCGACCATGTCCTTCACGGAGGAGCCGGAGAAGTAGGCGGCACCGCCGGTGGAGACCTGGATGATGCCGTCCGAGCCGGCCTCGGCGAAGCCGCGGATGGCGGCGTTCAGGGTCTGGGAGCTGGTGACGTTGATCGCCGGGTAGGCGAAGGCGCCGTTCTTGGCGGCGTCGATCATCTCGGCGTACTTCTCCGGGGATGCGATGGGCATGCTGCAGCTCCTAGGCGTCGTCGACTCAGGCAGGCGGGGGAGCGCGGCGGGCGCGACACCCTCGGGCTCATCCTATCCGCGCGGCCGGACCCGCCCCAGGGCCCCGGGCCCGACGGCGACGCCAACCTGGGCACGGCCCCGTCGCTGGCCTAGGGTGAGATGCGTCACATCTGCATCCCAGAGACCGGAGACCACCATGGCCCCCGTACGCCGCCCCTCCCGCCCCCTCGCCCTGGCCGCCGCCGTGGCCGTCGTCGCCGGGTTCGGCGCGCCGCACGCGGCCCTGGCCCAGGAGTCCGCCCCGGCCCCCGACGCGCCGGAGGTGAGCTCCGCCGTCGAGGACCTCTCGCAGCCGGCCACGACGGCCGAGGACGCCCGCTGGAACGCGGCCCGGGACGCCCTGGCGGCCGCCTCGGCCGACGACCCCTTCTACCTGCCGCCCACCACCCTGCCCTCGACCCCCGGCGCCCTGATCCGCACCGAGCCCACCGCCTTCTACCTGGACCCGGTGCGACTGGTGCAGGTGCCGGCGCACGCCACGCGCATCATGTACGCCTCGCAGGACGCCCAGGGCCGACCCATCGCCGTGACCGGCACCGTGCTGACCCCCACCGCCCCGTGGACGGGCGCCGGCGAGCGCCCCGTGATCGGCTACGCGGTGGGCACCCAGGGCGCGGCGGACCGCTGCGCCCCCTCCCGCACCCTCTCCACCGGCGTGCAGTACGAGGGCGTCGGGATCACGTCCCTGCTGAGCCGCGGCCACGCCGTGGTGGTCACCGACTACGAGGGCCTGGGCACCCCGGGCACGCACACCTACATGGTCCGGGAGGCCCAGGCGCACGCCGTCCTCGACGCGGTGCGCGCGGCCGCCCAGGTGTCGGGGTCGGGCGTCACCGCGACCGCGCCGGTCGCGCTCGCGGGCTACTCGCAGGGCGGCGGGGCGACCGCGGCCGCCGCCGAGCTCGCGCCCGACTATGCCCCGGAGCTGGACCTCAAGGGCGCCTACGCGGGCGCCCCGCCGGCCGACCTCGTGCAGGTCGCGGACCGGATCGACGGCGGTCTCTACGCGGCCTTCCTGCTCTACGCGATGGCCGGGCAGCTCGCCGCGTACGACGTGGACCCGGCCACGCACCTCAACGAGACCGGCCTGGCGGCCCTCGCCGGCGCGGCCGAGACCTGTGTGACGGACAGCCTCGCCCACGCGCACCTCGACTCCGCCACGCTGACCCGCACGGGGCAGGACTTCCCTGAGCTCGTCCGCTCCGACGCCGAGCTGGGCGGGATCCTCGCCGAGCAGCGGATCGGCGCGCAGGGCCGCCGCCCCGAGGTGCCGGTGCTGATCGCGCACTCCGTCACGGACGACGTCATCCCGTACCGGACCGGCCGCGACCTGGGCCGCCGCTGGTGCGCGCAGGGTGCGCGGGTGCGCTTCGACCCGCTCCTCACCCCGACCCACGTGGGCGGCCACGTGGCCGCGCTGCCGCGGATGGGGGCGTTCCTGGACGCGGCCCTCGCCGACCGCTGGACCGCCGACTCGTGCGGGTGGTTCTGAGCCTCGGCTAGCGTCGGGGCCAGGACCGTCCCGCCCACCGAAGGAGCAGTCATGCGCGCCGAGCAGGTCACCGATCCCATCGCCTACCACGGCGAGGGCCCCGTCTGGGCCGCCTCCTGGGGCGCCGCCGCCGAGGGCGTGACCGCCGGCGGCGGCCTGCGCTGGGTGGACATGCTCGCCGGGGACGTCCTGTCCCTGCGCGCCGACGGCACGGTGGACCGCACGCACGTCGGCGACGTGGCCGCCGCGCTGCGCCCGCGTGCGGGGGGTGGCGCCGTCGTCGCGGTGGAGCGGGGCTTCGCCCTGATCTCGCCCGAGGGCGAGCTGACGACGCTGCCTGAGCTGTGGGGCGCGGACGCCGGGATCCGGATGAACGAGGGCGGCTGCGACCCGGACGGCCGGTTCCACTGCGGCACCATGGCGTACGCCAAGACCCCCGGCGCCGCGAACCTCTACCGGCTCGCCCCCGGACCCGACGGCGGCGCCGGCGAGGTGGACGTCGTGCTGACCGGCGCGACGACGTCCAACGGCCTGGAGTGGAGCCCGGACGGCACGCTGGCCTACTACAACGACACCCCCACGCGGCAGGTGGCCGTGTTCGACTACTCCCGCGAGGAGGGCCTGACGAACCGGCGCGTGCTCGTGGACGTGCTCGACGGGGAGGGCAAGCCGGACGGACTCACCGTGGACGCCGAGGGCGGGATCTGGGTGGCCGTGATCAGCCACGGGCAGATCCACCGGTACACGCCCGAGGGGACGCTCGACGAGGTGGTCGAGGTGCCCGTGCAGAAGACCACGGCGTGCACCTTCGGCGGCGACGACCTCGGCACCCTCTACATCACCACCTCCTGGGAGAACCTGGAGCGCGGCGAGGACCCGCTGGCCGGGGCCCTGTTCGCCGTCCGCCCGGGGGTGACGGGCCTGCCGGCCCGCCCCTTCGCGGGCTGACGCCGTCACGCCGCACGTCATCGGCGGCGCGGTCCTGCGCGGTCCTGCGCCATCCTGCGCCGCGAGCCAGACGAATCTGCGGTCCAGAGGCTCCTTTCAGCGCGGAATCGTCTGGCTCGCGCCGGACTCAGGGGACGGCCGCGTGCTGCCGGATCCACGCGTGCATCGCGATGCCGGCGGCCACGCCCGCGTTGATCGAGCGGGTGGAGCCGTACTGCGCGATGGACAACACCGCGCTCGACGCCGCCCGCACCTCCGCCGAGAGTCCCGGCCCCTCCTGCCCGAAGACGAGCACGCAGGCACGCGGGAAGTCGAAGGTCTCCACCGGCACCGACTCGGGGAACAGGTCCACGCCGAGCACGGGCAGCCCCTCCCCCGCCGCCCACGCGGTGAACGCCGCCACCGTCTCGTGGTGACGCACGTGCAGGTAGCGGTCGGTGACCATGGCGCCGCGCCGGTTCCAGCGGCGCCGCCCGATGATGTGCACCCCGGCGGCGTTGAACGCGTTGGCGGTGCGCACGACGGTGCCGATGTTCAGGTCGTGCTGCCAGTTCTCGATGGCCACGTGGAACGGGTGCCGCCGCGCGTCGAGGTCCGCGACGATCGCCTCGAGGCGCCAGTAGCGGTAGCGGTCGAGGACGTTGCGGCGGTCGCCGTGCGCGAGCAGCTCCGGGTCGTGGCGGGGGTCCTCCGGCCACGGGCCGAGCCACGGCCCGACGCCGACCTCACGGGGCGCGGGGCCTTCCTCGGCCGGCGCGGGCTCGTTCAGCGGCCGGCCTCGGACCGGTCGACGGCGGCCCAGGCGGCCCCGGCGGACACCGCGGCCACGGAGAGCACGGCCGGCCACGCGCCGATCTTCTTGGCCAGCGGGTGGGAGGCGCCGAAGCCGCCGAGGTACAGGGCGGCCAGGCCCCCGGTGACGGCCGGCCCCCGCGTGGCCAACCACGTCCGGCCGGCATACAGGCCGGCGGCGGCCAGCACGACACCGCCGAGCGGCCGGATGCCGGTCTCACGGGCGGTCAGGTAGCCGCCGATCAGACCGAATGCGGTGACCGGGGCCGTGGAGACGGCGTGGGCGGGGAGCAGGGTCTTGCCGTCGCGGACGACGGGCGGGGCATGACGCGGAGTCTTCATGGCGCCACCGTAGCGCGCGCATCCTGGAATCCGCCGGGGGCCGCCGTCGGGGAGAATGTCCGGGTGAGCATGATCGACAACGCCGTGTACGTGGACGGGCGGCGCGTCCACGCCCCCTCCACCCTCGAGGACACCTGGGAGGAGTGTGAGCGCACCGGCGGCATGGCCTGGCTGGGCCTGTACCGCCCGGACGTGGCCGAGCTCCAAGCGGTCGCGGAGGAGCTGCGCCTGCACCCGCTCGCCGTCGAGGACGCCCTCGCCGGAGGCGAGCGCGCCAAGCTGGACCGCTACGGCGAGGACTCGTTCATGGTCCTGCACCCGGCCCGCTACGTCGACCGCACCGAGACCGTGGAGTTCGGCGAGCTGAGCGTCTTCACCGGTGAGCACTACGTGGTGACGGTGCGTCACGCGGAGGAGCCGGACCTGGCCGCCGTGCGACGGTCCCTGGAGACGGAGGGCCGCGAGCGCCTCGCGATGGGGCCGTGGCAGGTCACCCTGGAGATCCTGGACCGGGTCGTGGACGACTACTTCCCGGTGGCCGACGGCCTCGAACAGGACATCGCGGAGATCGAGGACCAGGTCTTCGCCGGCGACGGGCACGTCTCCCGGCGCATCTACGAGCTCTCCCGCGAGGTGCTGAACTTCCAGCACGCCATCCGCGCGCTGCCGTCCATCGTGGAGCAGCTCCAGGAGGAGGTGCGCACCCGCCTGCATGAGGACACCCGCCGCCTCGACGCCGACGGCCTGCCCCGGCGCGACGACGCCCACGCCTGGGAGGACGAGGAGCTCAGCGATCAGGCGCGCCTCGAGGTGGAGAACCTGCGCCGCCTGCGCGACGTCCACGACCACGCCGTCCAGATCAACGAGCGCGTGATGACCATGCGCCAGATGCTCAACAACGCCCTCGAGCTGGACTCGACGCTGGCGTCGAAGCGGCTGGCCGAGCAGTCGATCGCCCAGAACGAGCAGGTCAAGCAGATCTCGTCCTGGGCGGCGATCATCTTCGCGCCGCAGCTGGTGGGCTCGGTCTACGGCATGAACTTCGACGGCATGCCCGAGCTGCACTGGGCGTTCGGCTATCCGTTCGCCCTGGGACTCATGCTGGCGGTGGCCCTCACCCTCTTCGTGCTGTTCAAGCGCGCGGACTGGCTCTAGGCGGGCGGCGCGGGGCCGGCCGAGGCTCAGTCGAGGCCGAGCTCGTCCTTGCCGAACGCGTACAGGTACGGCACCCCCGCCTCCTCGGCCACGCGCTCGGCGGCGCCGGTCGCACGGTCCACGATCACGGCCACGGCCTGGACGTCGCCGCCCGCGTTGCGCACGCCCTCGACGGCGGTGAGCGCGGAGCCGCCCGTCGTCGAGGTGTCCTCCAGCACGACGACGCGGCGCCCGTCCACGCCCGGGCCCTCCACCTGCCGGCCCATGCCGTACGACTTCTGCGCCTTGCGCACCACGAACGCGTCGAGCGCGCGGCCCACGGTGCCGGCCTGATGCATCATCGCGGTGGCCACGGGGTCGGCGCCCATGGTCAGGCCGCCCACCGCGTCGAACTCGATCCCGTTCTCCTCGAGCAGGCGCAGCATCACGCGGCCGATCAGTGGGGCGGCCTCGTGGTGCAGGGTGACACGACGCAGGTCCACGTAGTAGTCCGCCTCCTTGCCGGAGGACAGGGTCACCCGGCCGTGCACCACGGCCAGCTCCTGGATGAGCTGCTTGAGCCGCTCGCGGTCCTGCTCGGGCGTGGGGACGGTGGGGGTCTGCGCGTCGGTCATGCCGCCCATGCTAGTGCGAGCCCGGCCACCCCTGCCGATTCCGTCCCGGCCTGGCTAGGCTCGGGTTATGAGCGAGATCCCGCACGACGACGCCCCCGTCCAGCATCCCTCCGGCCTGCCCCTGGCGCACTGGCTCACCCTCACCGAGGGCCTGATCGCGGCGCGCGTGGCCGAGAGCCTCGAGGAGCACGGCCTGACCCGCGTCCAGTGGCAGCTGCTGAACACCCTCACGGTGGCCCCGCAGTCCCGCGCCGAGCTCGAGGCCGGCTTCGAGGAGGAGCAGCGCGGCGCGGTGTCCGGTCAGATCGAGGAGCTGGTCGAGTCCCACTGGGTGACGGTCGAGGGCGACCTCTACACCCTCACCGCCACGGGCCGCACCGCGGGCGCCCGCGTGGGTGAGGCGGTCGAGGCCCTGCGTGCCGAGGCGACGGCGGACGTCCCGCGGGACCAGATCGACGACGCCGTCCGCGTCCTGCGCCGCATCGCCCGCAACCTGGGGCACCCGGACGCGTGAGCCGTCGTCGCCGACCGCCCCTGTCCCCGTGCGCGGGGCCGGTCCTACGCTGACCGGCATGCGTGAACTCCAGCAGCGGATCATCGCCCAGCAGGGCGTCCTCCCCGAGATCGACCCGGCGGCCGAAGTCGAACGGCGCGTGGCCTTCCTCGCCGACTACCTCGCGGCCACGGGCGCGTCCGGCTTCGTCCTGGGCATCTCCGGCGGCGTGGACTCCACGGTGGGCGGCCGGCTGGCCCAGCTCGCCGTCGAGCGTCGCCGCGCCCAGCTCGGCGTCCCGGACGCCGTCGCCCTGGGCGGCCCCGGCACCACCCCGCCGGGTGAGGCGGGGGTGGGCGCCGACGTCGTGCCCTCCCGCGAGAACCCCCGGTTCACCGCCGTGCGCCTGCCCTACAAGGTGCAGCACGACGAGGCGGATGCCCGGGCCGCCATGGACTTCGTGGGCGCGGACCAGGACGTCACCCTGAACATCGCGGAGGCCGTGCAGGGTCTGGCCGCCGCCTTCGCCGAGGCCGTGGGGGAGCCGATCTCGGACTACAACCAGGGCAACGTGAAGGCCCGCATCCGCATGACGGCCCAGTACGCGGTGGCCGGCGCCCACGGGCAGCTGGTGATCGGCACGGACCAGGCGGCGGAGGCCATCACGGGCTTCTACACGAAGTTCGGCGACGGCGGCGCGGACGTCCTGCCGCTGGCTGGCCTGAACAAGCGGCAGGTGCGGGCGCTGGGCCGCGAACTCGGCGCCCCCGAGCCCCTGTGGAACAAGGTGCCCACCGCGGACCTGCTGGACGGCACGCCGGGCCAGACGGACGAGGCCGAACTCGGGATGACGTACGAGGACATCGACGACTACCTCGAGGGCAAGGACGTCCCTACCGAGGTCGCGGAGAAGCTCGAGGGCATCTGGCTCCGCAGCCGCCACAAGCGCACCACGCCGGTGACGATCCACGACGACTGGTGGCGCTGAGGCGCCGATCCCACGGTGTCCGCGCCCTTCGATAGCCTGGCCGGGTGAAGATCGCCACCTGGAACGTCAACTCCCTCCGTGCCCGCGCCGACCGCGTCGAGGCCTTCCTCGAGCGCCATGACATCGACGTCCTGGCCATCCAGGAGACCAAGTGCCGGGACGAGAACTTCCCGTGGGAGCTCTTCGAGCGCGCCGGCTACGAGGTGGTGCACAACGGCACCTCGCAGTGGAACGGCGTGGCCATCGCCTCCCGCGTCGGCCTGAGCGACGTGCAGCGCGGCTTCCCCGGCCAGCCGCACTTCGGCAAGGGCGGCGTGGACCCGCAGGAGGAGTCCCGCGCCATCGGGGCGACCGTGGGCGCGGAGGCGGCCGACGGCGTCGCCCCGGTGCGCCTGTGGAGCCTGTACGTGCCCAACGGGCGCGGCCTGGAGAACGAGCACATGGGCTACAAGCTCGAGTGGCTGCGCGTGCTCCAGGAGCACGCGGCCGCTCGCCTCGCCGAGGACCCGGACACCCGGCTCGCCCTGACCGGCGACTGGAACATCGCTCCGCAGGACGAGGACGTGTGGGACATCGAGCTGTTCCAGCGCGAGGGCTACACGCACGTCTCCCCGGCCGAGCGCGCGGCGTTCCACGCGTTCGAGGACGCCGGGCTGGTGGACGTGGTGCGCCCGCGCCACCCCGGCCCCGGCGTGTACACGTACTGGGACTACACGGGCCTGGCCTTCCCCAAGAAGAAGGGCATGCGCATCGACTTCCAGCTGTGCTCCCCCGCCCTCGCACGGACGGTCACGGACGCCTGGATCGACCGCGAGGAGCGCAAGGGCAAGGGCGCCTCGGACCACGCGCCCGTGGTCGTCGAGCTGGGCTGAGCCACGGATGAGCCCGCGATGACCCACGACGACGGCGGCCCGCCCCCGGGTGTCGCGCGCGGCACCGCGCACCTGCGCGTCTTCCAGCCGCTGGCCACGTTCCCGGACGCGGTCCAGGCGCGGCTGATCGCCGGCGGCCACCGCACCCGTGCCGAGGTCGAGGCCGAGGCGGCCGAACGGGCCCGGCGTCGCCTGGCCCGGCCCGTGGCCGACCCGTTCCCGGAACCCGGTGAGGACGACCTGGTGCGGGTCCTCCAGGACGAGCACCGCTCCGCCTTCTACTGCCCGGACGAGCGGGGCCTGCGCGCCGAGATGGCCGCGGCCATGCTCGAGGAGACGATGCTGCCGCGGCTGCACGAGGCCGCCATCCCGCCGGCGGCGCGCGCCATGAACCGCGGCCGCGCGCTCGTGGCGCTCGAGGACGAGTGGGGCCTCTCCCCCGACCCGGACGCGGCGGGCCAGGACCCGCAGGACGAGGGCGGCGCGCCGGAGCACCACCGCGTGCAGACGCGCACGGCCACGTGGGGTGTGCCGCACGGCTGGCTCACGGTGTTCGACCCCGAGGAGCCGGTGAAGCGCCTCGTGGACGGCGAGCGCACGGCGTACCGGCGCGCCCCGATCGTGGCCGCCCGGGAGCGGGCCGGGCACGCGGCGGCGGTGCTCGCGCGGCACGCCCCGGATGCGGAGCTGATCGGCGAGCTCACGGTGATGGTGGAGTGGCTCGGCGCGTTCCACCCCGACTCGTGGATCGAGCTGGACTACGGCGGCCTCACGCGGCACGTGTGGCCGGACGACTCCGTCTTCGACCTGTGGACGCTCATCGACGCGCTCGAGGAGGGCGACGAGGCGACCGCCGGCGTCGCACAGGAACGACTGAACCGGCGCTGGGCCGCCGTCGGGATGCTGGCCAGGCTGACCTGAGCCGGCCGCCGGCGCACCGGGGTGGGGCCGACCCGGGTGCTCGAGACGCACACCACGCCGCCGACGCCGCCCACGCGGGGCGCGCGCCCCGGCGTCGGGCCTAGGGTGGATCCCATGACCACGCAGCGCCTGAGCACCCCGCCCTCGGAAGCCCGGAACCGGCCCGTCACGCCGTGGTGGGTGGACGCCGTGATCTACCAGGTGTACCCGCGCTCCTTCGCGGACGCGGACGGGGACGGCATGGGCGACCTGCGCGGCGTCACCTCGCGCCTCGACTACCTGGCCCAGCTCGGCGTGGACGCGATCTGGCTCTCGCCCTTCTACCTCTCCCCGCAGCACGACGCCGGCTACGACGTCGCGGACTACCGCGCCGTGGACCCGCGGTTCGGCACGCTCGCGGACGCGGACGAGATGATCGCCGCCGCGCACGAGGCCGGCATCCGCGTGGTCGTGGACCTCGTGCCGAACCACACCTCGTCCGAGCACGCGTGGTTCCAGGCCGCCCTGGCCGCCGCCCCCGGCTCCCCCGAGCGCGCCCGCTACCACTTCGCCGAGGGCCGCGGCGAGCACGGCGAGCTGCCCCCCAACAACTGGGAGTCCACGTTCGGCGGCGGGGCCTGGACCCGTGTGACCGAGGCGGACGGCACCCCGGGCCAGTGGTACCTGCACCTGTTCGACACCACGCAGCCGGACCTGAACTGGGAGAACGAGGAGGTGCGCGAGGAGTTCCGCTCCATCCTGCGGTTCTGGCTGGACCGCGGCGTGGACGGCTTCCGGGTGGACGTGGCCCACGGGCTCATCAAGCAGCCCGGCTACCCGGACGCCGAGCACTCCCGCATGGGCATGGTCACGGACGCGGGCGAGGACGCCGACCCCACGTTCGACCCGGACACCTTCGAGCCGCTCACCCCGTTCATGGACCAGGACCGCGTCCACGAGGTCTACCGGGACTGGCGGCGGGTCCTGGACTCCTACGACCACGAGCCGATGATGGTGGCCGAGGCGTGGGTGGCCCCGCTCTCGCGGATGTTCCGGTACGTCCGCCCCGGCGAGATGCACCAGACCTTCAACTTCACCTACCTCATGGCCGGCTGGGACGCCGCCTCGCTGACCCACGCGATCGACCGGTCCTTCGAGCAGGCCGGCCGGGTCGGCGCCCCGAACACCTGGGTGCTCTCGAACCACGACACGGTGCGCCACGCCTCCCGCTACGGCCTCGCCGACCCGAGCTCCTACCCCGCCGGCATCACGGCCGAGGACGAGCAGCCAGACGAGGCGGTCGGTCGCCGTCGGGCCCGCGCCGCCGCGATGGTGGAGCTGGGCCTGCCCGGCTCCGCGTACATCTACCAGGGCGACGAGCTGGGCCTGCCCGAGCACACCACCCTCGCCGCCGAGCATCGCCAGGACCCGTACTTCTTCCGCACGGACGGCAAGGAGCCCGGCCGCGACGGCTGCCGCATCCCTCTGCCGTGGGCCGCGGACGAGCCGTCCTACGGCTTCTCGACCCCCGCGGACGACGACGGCCCCGCGTCCGCCGCCGAGGGCGTCGCCGCGCCGTGGCTGCCCCAGCCCGCGTCCTTCCGGGCGCTGGCGGCGGACCGGCAGGTCGGCGTCGAGGGCTCCGTGTTCGAGCTGTACCGGCGTCTGCTGCAGATCCGCGGCGAGCTCGACCTGGGCACGGGCACGTTCGCGTGGTCCGAGCACCACGACCCCGCACGCGGGGTGCTGGCGTTCACGGTCACCTCGGGCGGTGGCCGGCACCTGGGCTCGGGCGAGCCGATCCCGGCGCGCACCGTGCTCGTGATGGCGAACCTGTCGACCGATCCCGTCGACCTGCCCGCGGGCCATTCCCGGGCCCTGTTCTCCCTCGAGGAGGCGGAGGCCGTGCAGGACGGGCGGCTCGCGCACGACGCCGCCGCGTGGCTGCTCATGGACTGAGCCCGGCGCGCCCCGGGACCCGCCGGGGCACCCCGGACCTTCCGCGGGGAATCCGCGGTGGGCGAGGTCACATCATCCGGCCCGGCCGGACGAACGCGACGTAACGTCCACGATGACTCGCATCACACCGGACAAAGTGGCATGAACGCTGTGTCACGAGTCACCATGGCGTGTCCTGATCCACCCCCCTTCGAGCGGAGACTTCACGTGAGCACCTCCCCCTTCGGCTCCCGCGTCGCCGAGACCGGCGCGGCCACCGCGGACCGCGGGCAGCTGCACCGCGGCCTGAGCCAGCGGCACATCATGTTCATCGCCCTGGGCACGGCGGTGGGCACCGGCCTCTTCTACGGCTCGGCCGGCGGCATCCAGGCCGCCGGGCCGGGCGTGATCCTGTCCTTCCTCGTCGCGGGCGCCGCCGTGTTCCTCGTGATGCGCGCCCTCGGCGAGATGACGCTCCGGGAGCCCGTCTCCGGGTCCTTCGCCGCCTACGCCTCCCGTTATCTCGGCCCCTTCGCCGGCTACGTGACCGGCTGGACCTTCGTCTTCGAGCTGGCCGTCGTGATCGTCGCGGACACCGCCGCCATCACCACGTACATGGCGTTCTGGTTCCCGGGGGTCCCGGCCTGGGCCTGGGTCGCGGCCACGATCCTCGTGGTCGGCCTGATCAACTTCACGCACGTCGGCAACTTCGGTGAGGCCGAGTTCTGGCTGACGCTCGTGAAGGTCGGGGCCATCGTGGCGATGATCTTCGGCGGTGTGATCCTGCTCTTCACCGGCGCCTCCACCGCGGACGGCACCCAGGCCAGCCTGGCGAACCTCGTGGACCACGGCGGATTCCTGCCGCACGGCATCCTGGGCGTGCTGACCGCGCTCACCATCGTGACGTTCTCCTTCGGCGGCATCGAGACCCTCGGCGTGGCCGCGGGCGAGGCCAAGAACCCGGAGAAGGTGCTGCCCAAGGCCATCAACACGGTGCCGATCCGCATCCTGTTGTTCTACGTGCTGACGATGGCGGTCATCATGGCCCTCGTCCCCTGGAACCAGGTGGACGGCAAGGCCAGCCCGTTCGTGCAGATCTTCGAGGGCCTCGGCGTCCCCTTCGCCCCGCACCTGCTGAACTTCGTGGTGCTCACCGCCGCCGTCTCCGCGATCAACGCCTGCATCTACGCGTCCGGTCGCCTGCTCTACGCGATGGCCCACGACGGCCAGGCACCCCGGGCCTTCACCCACACCAACCGCGGCGGCGTGCCGTGGCTGTCCGTGGCCGTGATGCTGGGCGTGATGGTGCTCGGCGCGGTGCTGATCACCGTGGACCCGAACGCCTTCAGCCTGGTGGCCGGCGTCGCCTCGTTCGCCGTGGTGCTGACCTGGGCCATGATCTTCCTGTCCCACCGCGCCATGCGCAGGCGCGTCGCGGAGCAGGGCGCGGAGCCGTCCCCCTTCCCCATGCCGCTGGGCGGCGTCGGCACCTACCTGGGCCTGGCGTTCGTGGCCACCGTGGTGATCACCATGGCCACCATCCCGGATTCGCGCCAGGCGCTCATCATCGGTCTCGTGTGGGTCGCGGTCCTGACCCTCGCCTGGTTCGTCACGGGCACCCGCACGTCGGCCGCGGCCCACGACCGCACCGGCACCCTGCCGGTGGTCCGCACCCGCCAGTCCCACGAGGACTGACCCCCACGACGACGACGGCCCCTGTCCCGCGCGGGACAGGGGCCGTTCTCGTCGGGGCCGGGAGGGCGCCCGGGGGCGGACGTCAGTGCCCGTGGCGGCGCAGCCGGGTGCGGCGCGGCCCCTCCGAGGCCGGGACGCCGGCGGCCGCATCGGCGATCCGCTGCTGGTGGTCCCGGCTGAGCGAGGCCCACCACTGCGAGGCCGCCACGGGGCCGGCGTCGACCACCTCGTCGTCGTCGGACTCGAGGCCCAGGCGGTCCTTGATGGAGGCCAGCATGGCCTGACGGCGCACCGCCTCCACCCGCGCCACGGAGTAGCCGAGCGAGCGGAACGTGGCCAGGCAGATCAGCAGCATCAGCACGGAGAACGGCAGGCCGATGGTGATGGCCAGGACCTGGATGGCGGACAGGCCGCCGGCGGCCAGCAGGGCCGCGGCCATGAGCGAGGTGGCGATGGCGAAGAAGATCTTCACCGTGGCCTTCGGGTTCACGTCGCCGCCGGTGGCGAGCATGCCCATCACCAGCGAGCCCGAGTCGGCGGAGGTGATGAAGAAGATGCCCGAGAGGATGATGGCGCCGACCACGAGCATCATGCCCGCGGGCAGCTGCTCGAGCACCTGGAAGAGCGCGGTGTTCGAGTCGATGGCGCCGTCCGCGCCCACCACGGAGGTGTACCCGGCCGGGCGGGTGGTCTCGAGGAAGATCGCGGTGCCGCCCAGGATGCCGAACCAGACCACGCAGACCAGGGTGGGCACCAGCAGCACGCCGGCGATGAACTCGCGCACGGTGCGACCGCGCGAGATGCGGGCGATGAAGATGCCGACGAACGGCGTCCAGGACATCCACCAGCCCCAGTAGTACGCGCTCCAGCCGGCCTGCCACGCGTCGCCCTCGGCGCCGTAGAACGCGGAGACGTTGAGCGAGTTCGCGAAGAAGTACTGCATGTAGGAGCCGAGGGACTGCACCATCTCCTTGAGCAGGAACGCGGTGGGCCCCACGATCGCGATGAACAGCAGCAGTCCGGCGGCCAGGATCAGGTTGGTGTTGGACAGCCACTTCATGCCGCGCTCGACACCGGAGACCACGGTGTAGAGCACCACGCAGGTGACCGCGCCGATCATGGCGTACTCGAGCCAGGGGCTGTCCTCGGGCACGATGCCCAGCGCGCGCAGGCCCGCGGACATCTGGGTGACGCCGAGGCCCAGCGAGGTGGCCACGCCGAAGACGGTGCCGATGAGGGCGATGTTGTCGATCAGGTGGCCCCAGCCGCCGCGCACGCGGCGCTCGCCGATCAGCGGCTCGAAGGCCCAGCGCAGCGCGAGGGGACGGCCACGCCGGTGGATGGCCAGCGCGACCGCCACGCCCACCACCGCGTAGATCGCCCAGGGCTGCAGGCCCCAGTGCAGGAACGTGGTGGCCAGCGCCGACTGGGCGGCCTCCGCCTGGGTGGGGTTGGCGGCCGCCACGTCGGGCCGCGGCGAGGTGAAGTGCATGAGCGGCTCGGTCATGCCGAAGAACACGAGGCCGATGCCCATGCCCGCCGCGAAGAGCAGGGAGAACCAGGACAGCGTGGAGAACTCGGGCTTCTCATCGGGCTTGCCCAGGGTGATGTCGCCCTTGCGGGAGAACGCGAGGTAGCCGCAGAACAGCACGAAGAACAGGGCGACGAGGGCGTACCACCACGAGAAGTTCGTGATGATGGCCTGCTGGACCAGGCCGATGCCCACGGTCATCTGCTCGGGGGCGAGCAGCGTGGCCCCCACGAAGGAGAGCACGATGACCGCGGAGGGCCAGAACACCCACGGCAGCAGGACGCGGTCGCGGGCGGCCGCGGCGGAGGTGGCAGGGGCGACGGCGCCGTCGGCCGTGGGGGCGGAGGAGGGGCGGGTGTCGGCCCGCTCAGGATCCAGTGGATTCTTCAAGGGCGGTGTCGGATCGCTCATCCTCCCGACCCTACGTGGTCCCGCGCGCCGGCCCCCCGCCTGAGACGCGGCCGAGTGGACGGTCTCACCCGGCCGGGTGACCGCGCCCACGGCCCCGGCGCGGGCGCCCCCTGGTGAGGCGTGGGCGGCCTCACTAGGGTGTGGGGCACCACGACGACGGCGGCGCCGGACGGGCCCGCCCGTGAGAGGAAGGACCCGCACCATGACCGACGTCCCCTTCGAGGACCGCGAGGACGAACGAGAGCTCGAGACGGACCTGCTCGCCGATCCCAACGCCGCCGGCGACCCCGAGCCGGAGGACGGCCGCGACGGCCAGCCCGTGCGCGGCGGCTCGGACGACCCGCAGCACCGGGCCGGGGAGGGACGTGCCCCGGACTCCCTGCGCAATGCGGAGTCCGCCGCCATGCACATCGAGGAGGACGCCCAGGACCGCACGCGTGCGGACGAGGGCGACGTCGAGATCCTGTGAACGCCCCTCAGCCCCGGTCGGGGACGAGGCCGGTGCGCAGGAGGGTGAGTGCCTCGTCCTGCCCGAGGAGCGGCTGACGCATCTCGTCGCGGAGGAAGTCGAGCATCGCCGCGGCCAGCGCCGGCTCCTCGGAGGCGATCGCGTCCGTCGCGATCGCGGCGTGGAAGTCGAGGGCGAACGCGGCCGTGGCGGTCTCGGCGATGCAGCTGTGGGTGGAGACGCCGCACAGCAGGAGCCGATCCACCCCGCGGCCCCGCAGCTCGGCCGCCAGTCCTGTGCCGTGGAAGGCGGAGTCCCGGGTCTTCACGACCTCGACGGCGTCCGGGGCGGCCGCCGCGACCCCGTCGAGCAGAGCGGCCTGCCGGGTGCCCGGGAAGGCGAAGCCCTCGTCGTCGGCCAGCATGTTCAACGTCCACGTGGAGCGGTCCCGCGCGTGCTCGGTCCGCACCAGGAAGACGGGACGGCCGGCCTCGTGCGCGGCCCGGAGCAGTTCCACGACCGCCGCCGTCAGCTCGGACTGATGGGCGGCCAGCGCGGGATGCTCGAAGTAGCTGTGCTGGACGTCGATCACCACGAGCGCGGTCTCGCCGCCGGTCGCGCGGGCGGAGGGGGAATCGGGCATCGACCCAGTGTGCCCACCGCGTCGCCGCCTGTCAGCGGCCCGTCGCCCCGGACGACGAAGGCCCCCCGCGTCTGCGGGGGGCCTTCTCGAAGTGGTGGCTCCGACCGGCGTCGATCCGGTGACCTTACGATTTTCAGTCGTACGCTCTACCAACTGAGCTACAGAGCCCGGCGACCTTCGTCACCAGGACCATGCGTCACCGGACTCCGTTTCCGAATGCCGGTGATCGGACGATCCGAGCGACCCTGACGGGACTTGAACCCGCGACCTCCGCCGTGACAGGGCGGCGCGCTAACCAACTGCGCTACAGGGCCATGTTCTGTTGTTCTCGCTACTTTCGCAACGAGTGGAAACTCTAGCAGAGCCTCCGAGCGTCGTGCAAATCCACGCTCCATGTGCCGTTCCGGCTGCCGAAGGCGGCTGTTCTGCGTACCCCCAACGGGATTCGAACCCGTGTCGCCGCCGTGAAAGGGCGGTGTCCTAGGCCTCTAGACGATAGGGGCAGGTCCGGTGTCGAGATTCCCGAGGTGGACCCTGGGAGTCTATGGTGGCCGCAGACCCTCCGGCAAGTCCGGCCGCCGGCCGGCCGCCCTCCGCGCCGCGGAGCCCCGCACACCCAGGAGCCGCCGTGGACCACCGCCCGTCGCCCGAGCAGCCCGCCGCCACGTGGATGAGCGAGCAGGAGTTCGACGACGCCGTCTCCGCGGCCCTCACCCGCATCCCGGACGAGCTGGCACGGCTGCTGACGAACGTCGTCGTGGTGGTGGAGGACGAGTACGAGCCGCAGCGCTGGGAGGACCCGGCCACCGAGCTGTTCGGCCTCTACGAGGGCGTGCCGCTGACCGAGCGCGCCGAGTTCGCGTGGCAGATGCCGGACCGGATCGTGGTGTTCCGCGGCCCGCTCACCCGCCACTGCACCTCCCGCGCCGAGCTCGAGGACGAGATCACCGTCACCGTCATGCACGAGGTGGGGCATTTCTTCGGCATCTCCGAGGAGCGCCTCCACGAGCTCGGCTGGGGCTGAGCGCCGGTCAGGACCCCGACTGGTCCTGGACCGGGCCGAACGAGGCGCGGCGGCCGAGGCGGACGTCCTTGCGGAACGGGACGACGAGCACCGGGCCCTTCGCGTGGTCCGCGACGCCGCGGCTCGTGGAGCCGACGATCGCACCGGCGAAGCCGCCCAGACCGCGCGTGCCCACCACGGTGAGGCGGGCGGTGGCGGTCTGGTCCACCATCACGTCCACGGGGGTGCCGTCCACGAGCTCGGTGAGGACCTCGAGGCCGGGGAACTCGGAGCGGATCCACGCGGCGCCGGCGTCGAGACGCTCGCGCAGCTCCCGCTCTCGGGCCTCCTCGTCCAGGCTGACGGCCAGCCACGCGGCGTTCGCGCCCAGGGGCGGGACGGCGCACACGAGCTTCAGCGGGGCCTGGCGGAGGCGGGCCTCCTCAGCGGCCTCGAGAGCGGCGGCACGGCCCTGCTCGGAACCGTCGACGCCCACCACGACGGCGGTCCTGTCCCCCGCGCGGCTGGCCTCGACCCCGGCGGGGATGATGGCGACCGGGCAGTGCGCGTGGCCGGGCAGCGCGGCGGCCACCGAGCCGAGCAGGCGGCCCATGAAGCCGCCGCGGCCGCGCGCGCCCGAGACGAGCAGGGAGGCCTCGGCGGAGAGCTCCACGAGGACGCCGGCCGCGTCCCCGATCTCCACACGCAGCTCCGGACGCACCCCGTCGGCGTCGAGCTTGCCGGCGACCTCCTCCAGGAGGGCCTGCACGCCCTCGCGGAGACGGGAGTCGTCCAGGACGGCGCCGCCGGCGTCCGCGCCGTAACCCCAGTACGCGGGGATCGAGTAGGCGGTGACGAGGGTCAGCGGCTCGCCGCGCAGGCCGGCCTCGCGCTGGGCCCAGCGGGCGGCGGAGACGGACTGGTCGGAGCCGTCCACACCCACCAGGACGCCGAGCGGTGCGTCCTCACGGCGGGTGGCGGCGGGCTGGGTCTGGGCGGACATGGCGACCTCCTCGAGTCGGACTCGACGGGCCCCGGGCGGACCCGGCCGAGTGCCTCCAGTCTACGCTACGCCTCGGGGCCCGGGACGAGTCCCGTGATCCCGGGCGCGACGCCCGCGGGGAAGCCGCGTGGATCCTCCGCGAGCCGGGCCGGGAAGGCGTCCATGCGCAGGGCACGGGCCAGGCGGTCGCGGGGGTCGGAGCCGGGCGGGGCGTCCGCGGCGGGGCGGGCCACGGGAGCGTCCGAGGCCGCCACGATGACGTTGCCGCGGCGCCGCCCCTTGAGCATGGGCGGATCCGCGATCACCTCGACGTGCTCGAACGCGGCGACGACGGCGGCCACGTCCGCCCGCACCGACGTCAGGTCCGGCCCGCCGCCCACGTTGAGCACGTACAGCCCGCCGGGGGCGAGGACCCGCGCGGCGGCGCGGGCCGCGTCCAGGCCGGTGAGGCCCGGCGGGGTGATGTGGCGGGCGCCCGTCAGGTCCGTGGGGTCCGGGGCGAAGACGTCGCGGATGATCAGGTCGCGGCTGGCCGGGTGGGCCGTGGCCAGGACCTCGGCGGCGTCGGCCACGCGGATGCGCAGGGCCGGGGCGCGGGGCAGGCCGAAGCGCTCACGCGCGAGGGCGGCCAGGCCGGCGTCGATCTCCACCGCGGTCTGGTGGGAGCCCGGGTACGCGTGGTCCACCCAGCGGGCGAGCGCGCAGCCCGCGCCGCCCAGGTGCAGGGCCCGCAGGGGCGTGGGCTCCGGCCAGTGCGCCCGGACGGCCGCGGCGGCCCAGCGCATGTACTCGAAGGCCATGCGCTCGGGGCGCTCGGGGTCCAGCGGCGAGGACTCGACGCCGTTGACGTAGAGGATGAACGCGCCCGGCTCGAAGGCGTTCTCGCGGATCTCGGCGGTGCCGTGGGTGATCGCGTGGACGCCCGGCTCGATCCCGGCGGGGCCGGCGGCTCCGCCCGCGGCCCGGCCCCGGCGCGCCGACGACCGGCGGCTCACGCCGCACCGCCGTCGTGCGGGAGACGGCGCACCATCAGCTGCTCGTGCAGGCCGGCCCACGGGCCGGTCATCGGCTCCGGCGCCCCCACGGACGCGAAGCCGTGCTTGGCGTAGAACGCGACGGCCCGCGGATTCTCGGCGAGGACGCGCAGCACGGCGGGACGGTCGCCGACGACGGCGTCCAGCAGGCGCGCTCCCAGACCGGTGCCGTACGCCTCGGCCAGGACGTAGAGCACCATGAGCTCCACATCGGGCAGGTCGGCGGGCGATGCGGCCGCGTCGTCCGCGCCCGTCCGGCCCGTCTCCGCCGCCGAGCGACGCGGGCCCGCGAGCGCCACGCCGAGCAGCCGGCCGCCGTCGTCGGCGACCCAGAGGTCTCGGTCCGATCCGATCAGCGCGGTCCACACGGGCACGTCCTCTGGGATCCGGTCCTCGATCGCGTCCAGGTACGCGGACGGCAGGAGCGCGCCGTAGGCCTCCCGCCACGACCGCGCCTTGACGCGCAGCAGCGCCTCGACGTCCCCGGGGGCGGCGGGGCGCACGGTCACAGACTCAGGCACGGGCTGCTCCTCTGGGCCGCCGGCGCGGCGGCCATTTCTCGAACGAAAGCGCCTCGACACGCCGCCGTTTCTCGAACGAAAGCGTCCGGGGGGGCAGCGGGGAGGGGGGTCACCCGGCGTCGCCGTCGCGCGGGGCTGGGGCGGCGCGCCGCCCCTCGTCCTCGGCGAGGGCCGACTCGAGGCGCTCGAGCTTGCCGTCCAGCTCGCCGGTGCGGCCGGGGCGGATGTCCGCCTTCAGCACGAGCGAGACGCGTGTGCCGTACGGGGACACGGCGTCCACGGCGGCGCGCACGACCTCCATCACCTCGTCCCACTCCCCCTCGATCTCGGTGAACATCGAGGAGGTGCGGTGCGGCAGGCCGGAGGCGCGCACCACGGCGACGGCGGCCGCCACCGCCCGGTGCACGGACGCGGTGTCCGCGTCGCCGGGCAGGTGCTCGGCGTCGGCGGGTTGGCCGGAGGGGGCGACGGAGAAGGCGACGATCATGGCACCAGTGTGCCCCGCCCCCGCCGCCGGCTCACCCCCCGAGCACCGGCTGCAGGGCCTTGATCAGCTCGTTCACGCCGATCGCCACGAACACGGCCGCGGTCAGGCCCAACAGGGTGTTGCGGACCCAGCCGTTGCGGAACTGCCGCGGCACGTCCTTCGTGTTGTTGAGGAACAGCAGGGTCACGGCCAGGAACGGCATGAACAGGGCGCCGAGCGTGCCGTAGAGCAGGATCAGGAAGATCGGCCGGTCCAGGAACAGCAGCGCCATGGGCGGCAGGGTCAGCCACAGCAGGAAGAAGCGGCCGGGCTTCGAGGACAGCGACGGCGCGTCGTCCTGGTCCAGCTCCTCGGCGGGCCGGCGGAAGTTCGTCCAGAAGTCCGCGAACATCAGCGAGACGCCGTGCCACACGCCCAGCAGGGAGGAGAAGGACGCGGCGAAGAATCCGATGAGGAACACCGTGGACCACGCCGAGCCGTAGCGCTCGGCCAGCACGTCGCCGACGTCGAGCAGGCCCTTGTCGCCCGAGGAGATCGCCAGCCCCGCCGAGTGCAGCAGCTCCACGCCCATGACCATGGTGGCGATCACGAAGATGCCCGTGAGGATGTACGAGGTCGCATTGTCGAACCGCATGACCTTCAGGTACTTCGGGACGTTCCAGCCCTTCTCGCGCAGCCAGTAGCCGTAGGCCGCGAGCGTGATGGTGCCGCCGACGCCGCCGGCGAGGCCGAGCACGTAGAACATGGCCTGGGGATCGCCGGAGGGCAGGCGCGGCACGAGACCGGCCAGGATCGCGCCCAGGTTCGGAACGGTCAGTGCCGCCGAGAGCAGCACGGTCACGAACATGACGCCGATCAGCACCGTCATGAGCCACTCGATGAGCCGGTACCTGTCCAGCCAGACCAGCCCCAGGCCGATCAGGCCCGAGGCGATCGCGAACACCTTGCTGTCCACCCCGGGGAACAGCGCCGCGAGCGGCAGGGCGGTGGAGGACATCGCCGTCGCCCCGTACACGATGCCCCAGATGAGGATGTACGGGCCGAAGTACCAGGACGTCCAGGCCCCGAGGGTGCGCCAACCCTGGAAGATCGTCTTGCCGGTGGAGAGGTAGTAGCGGCCCACGCCCTCCACGAGCACGATCTTGAAGATCACGCCCAGCACCACGGCCCACAGCAGCATGTAGCCGTAGCGGGAGCCGGCGGTCAGGGTGGCCACCAGGTCCGCCGCGCCCACGCCCGTGGCCGCGGCGACGATGCCCGGGCCGAGGGAGTTCCAGCGCGGGCGGATCGGCGTCTCGTTCAGTTCGGCGTCGGTGAACCCGACGATGTCCGGGTTGTGCACGGGGCGCCCGGGGTCGACGGCGTGGGCCATGGGATGCTCCTGCGATCGGGGATGCGAGTGATGCAGCAAGTATCACGCACGGGGCGACGCCGCTCACATCACTCCGCGGTGCTTCACACGTGCGTCCCGTCCGCCTCCACCGCGATGCCCAGCTCGTTGCCCGGGATCGAGGCGAGCAGGCGGCGGGTGTACGGGTGCCGGGGGTTGGTGAAGACCTCCTCCGAGCTGGCCGCCTCCACCACCTCGCCGTCCTTCATGACGCACACGTAGTCGGAGATGAGCCGCACCACCGCCAGGTCGTGCGAGATGAACAGGTAGCTCAGCCCCAGCTCGTCCTGCAGGCGGCGCAGCAGCGTGAGGATCTGGTCCTGCACGAGCACGTCCAGCGCGGAGACCGGCTCGTCGCACACGATCAGCTCGGGGTTCAGCGCGAGCGCCCGGGCGATCGCCACGCGCTGGCGCTGTCCACCCGAGAGCTCGGCCGGGTACCGGCGGTGGAAGTGGGAGGGCAGGGCCACCTGGTCCATGAGCTCGAGCACGCGCGCCCGCCGCTGCGTGGCGTTGCCCCGCCGGTACGTCTGCAGCGGCTCCTCGATGATCCGGCCCACCGTGAACGAGGGGTTGAGCGAGGAGAAGGGGTCCTGGAACACGGCCTGCACGCGCTGCCGGAAGTCCTTGAGCCCCTCCCCCTTCAGCGCCAGCACATCCCTGCCCTCGAAGGTGATCTCGCCCGAGGTCGGCTCGATCAGCTTGAGCAGCATGCGCGCCGTCGTCGTCTTGCCGGAGCCGGACTCGCCGACGATCGAGACGGTCTTGCCGCGCGGGATCTTCAGGGAGACGTCCTTCACGGCGATGAAGTCCTCGTGCCCGCGCACGGGATAGACCTTGGTGAGGTCGCGGATCTCCACCAGCGGGGTGAGGTCCTGCTTCGCCAGGGCCACCGTGGTCAGGGCCGCCGTGTCGTCCTCGGCCAGTGCGACGGGCGCGGGATCGAAGGCCTCGGGCAGCAGGCGGGCCGCCGCCACCGACGGCGCGGCCGCCACGAGCGAGCGGGTGTAGGCGTGCTGCGGGTCCTCGAGGATGGCCCGCGCGTCGCCCGACTCCACCACGCGTCCGCGGTGCATCACCACGAGCTGCTGCGCGCGCTCGGCGGCGAGGCCGAGGTCATGGGTGATCAGCAGCACGGAGCTGCCGAGCTCGCGGGTCATCTCCTCGATCTGGTCCAGGATCACCTGCTGCACCGTCACGTCCAGGGCGGAGGTCGGCTCGTCCGCGATCAGCAGCTGCGGCCGGCACGCCAGGCCGATGGCGATCAGCACGCGCTGGCGCAGGCCGCCCGAGAGCTCGTGCGGGTACTGCTTGGCCCGCCGCGCCGGCTCGGGGATGCCGGCGCGCTCCATCACCTCGACGACGGCGGCCCCCACGTCCTTCTTCGTCGCCATGCCGTGGGTCAGCAGGGTCTCCCCGATCTGCTGACCCACCCGGGTCACGGGGTTGAGGTTGGACATCGGGTCCTGCGGCACCAGCCCGATCCGGCGGCCACGGATGCGGCGCATCCGCGACTCGGGCAGGCCCACGAGCTCCTCGCCCGCGAAGCGGACGGAGCCCGCCGTGACCCGGCCGTTGCCGGGCAGCAGGCCGATCGCGGCCATCGCGGTGGTGGACTTGCCCGAGCCGGACTCGCCCACGATCGCCAGCGTGCCGCCGGCCGGGAGCGTGAGGGACGCGCCCTCCACGGCCTGCACGGTGCCCTGCTGGGTGGTGAACTCCACATCCAGGTCGCGGATCTCCAGCAGCGGGGCGCCGGCCGCGGGGACCGCGGGTGTCGTGCCGGGGCCGGGCGCGCCGTCGTCGTGCTTGGGGTCCATGGTCAGCGCCTCCGGGAGGTCGGGTCGAGGGCCTCGCGCAGGGACTCGCCCAGCAGGGTGAAGCCGAGCGCGGTGATGGCGATGCACAGGCCGGGCAGGAACGCGAGCCACGGGTTGATGCCCAGCTCGGCCTGCGCGTAGGTGAGCATGCGGCCCCACTCGGCGGTCTCGGGGCGGCCGCCGCCGAGGCCCAGGAAGGACAGGGCGGCCGCGTCGATCACGGCCGTGGCCAGGGTGAGCGTGGCCTGCACGATCACGGGGCCCAGCGAGTTCGGCAGCACGTGGGACATCGTGATCCGTCCGCGCGAGAGGCCGAGGGTCTGCGCCGCGAGCACGTAGTCCGACCCCTTCTGCGTGAGCATCGAGGACCGCAGCAGTCGCGCGAACACGGGCACCTGCGCCACCCCGATCGCGATCATCACCGCGAACGGGGTCTGCCCGAGGATCGCCGCGATGGACACCGCCAGCAGCAGGTTCGGCACCGAGAGCAGGATGTCCACGACGCGCATCACCACGGAGTCCACCCAGCCGCCGAACGTGCCGGCCAGCAGGCCGAGCAGCATGCCGCCGGCCAGGCCGAACGCCGTCGAGATGACGCCGATGAGCAGCGAGGCCTGCGCGCCCCAGATCAGCTTGGAGAGCACGTCCCCGCCGAAGCGGTCCAGGCCCAGCGGGTAGCCGGCCACCTCGCCGGGGCCGGGCACGTGGGTGGGGCGGATCTCGCGCATGCCGGGTGTGGCCGTGCCCGCGTACGGGGCCAGCACCGGGGCGAGGACGGCCACGAGCACGAAGAGCAGCACGATCACGGCGCCGGCGATCGCCGCCGGGTTGCGGCGCAGCCGCTGGAACGCGGCGCCCCACACGGAGGTGCCGCGGGTGTCCGCGGCGGCCTCGGTGGTCGCCTGGGTGGCCCCGGCCTCGACGGGCGCCAGCGCGTGCTCGACGGCGTGCTCGGTGGGTCCGCCGCCGGGGCTGGGGGGCAGGTTCACGCTCATGAGACACGCACCCTCGGGTCGATGAGGCCGTAGGAGACGTCCACGACCAGGTTGATCAGCGAGTAGAGCAGGGCGATGAAGATGATGAAGCCCTGCAGCACCGGGAAGTCGAGCTGGAAGATCGCCTGCGCGAGGAACCGGCCGATCCCGTTGAACGCGAACACCGTCTCGGTGAGCACCGCCCCGGAGATCAGCAGGCCCAGCTGCAGGCCGAGCGTGGTGCTCACCGGCAGCAGGGCGTTGCGCATGATGAACCGGTTTCGGATCAGGCGCGGGGCCAGGCCCTTGGCGCGGGCCGTGCGCACGAAGTCCGCGTCCTGCACGTCCAGCACGGAGGCACGGGTGATGCGCGCGATGATCGCCAGCGGGATGGTGCCCAGCGCGATGCCGGGCAGCACCAGGTGGGTCAGCGCGTTCAGGGCCGCGTCCCACTCCGCGGTGATGATGCCGTCCCACACGTAGAAGTTCGTGTAGTGGGTGGCGTCGATCCGCGGGTCCTGCCGGCCGTCCGTGGGCAGCCAGCCCAGCTTCACCGCGAACACCCACTTGAGGATGAACGCCAGGAAGAACACGGGCACCACCACGCCGACCAGGGACAGCACGACGGCGACGTCGTCCTGCCACCGGCCCACATGGCGGGCCGCCCAGTAGCCGAGCGGGATGCCGATGGCCACCGCGAACACGATCGCGAAGACCGAGAGCTCCAGCGTGGCCGGGAAGCGGTCCGCGAACTCCTCGACCACGGACCGGTTCGTCATGGTCGAGGTGCCGAAGTCGCCGCGCAGCAGCCGCCCCATGTAGGTGAGGTACTGCTCGAGCAGGGGCTTGTCGAAGCCGTACGCCGCGTTCACGCGGGCCACGGCCTCGGGGGTGGCGCGGTCGCCGAGCAGGGCGGTGGCGGGGCCGCCGGGCAGGCTGCGGACCCACACGAACAGCAGGACGGACAGTCCGAACAGGGTGGGGATCAGCAGCAGCAGGCGCTTGCCGATGAGTCTGAGCACGAGGGGCCTCCATGCCGGCGCGGGGGCCGGGCCGGTCGGTGCGAGGGACGGGCGGTGGCGGGCGGGCCGGCGACGACGGCGCCGGGGCGCGGCGCCGTCGTCGCCGGTGGGGCGGGTCGTCCCCGGCCCGCCGGGCTCACTCGGTCAGGTCGATCTCGTTGAAGACCTCGTCGTTGACCGGGCTCGCCGGGTAGGAGGCCACGCGCTTGTCGAAGGCCAGCGACGGGGCCGGGTGGGCGAGCGGGACCGCCGGGACGATCTCGGAGATCTGCTCGTTGATCTCCTGGTACTTCGGCGTCTGCTCCTCGAGCGTCGGGATCTGGCGGGCCTCCTCGAGGGCGGAGAACAGCTCCTCGTCGGTGAAGCCGAACTCGGGCTTCTCCTGGCCGAAGAACACGCCCACGAAGTTGTCCGTGTCGTTGTAGTCACCGGTCCAGCCGAGCAGGTGGATGCCGTGGTCCGAGGTGCCCTGCACCTGGTCGAGGTAGTCCGGGCTCCACTTGGCCGGCTTCGCGTTCACCGTGATGCCCACCTCGGCCAGCTGGCTCGAGAGGTTGGAGAACGCCTGCTCGGGGGTCGGCATGTACGGGCGCGAGACGCCGGTGGGGTAGTTGAAGTCGATCGTGAAGCCGTCCGGGTAGCCGGCCTCGGCGAGCAGCGCCTTGGCCTTGGCGGGGTCGTGCTCGTACGTGGTGACGTCCTCGCTGTACCCGTTCACGGACTTCGGGATGAACTGGGTGGCGGGCTCCGTGCCCTCGGGGAGGGTCTGCGCGATGAGGGCGTCCTTGTCGATCGCGTGGGCGATCGCCTGGCGCACCCTGACGTCCTGGAGCTCCTCCTTCTCCTGGTTCAGGCCCAGGTAGAGGATGGTGAACGGGTCGCGGGCCACCACGTTGAAGCCGGCCTCGGACAGCGCCGCGGTGTCCGCGGGGGCCACGAGGTCGTAGCCGTCGATGTCCCCGGCCTCGAGCGCCTGACGGCGGGCCACCGGGTCGTCGATCACGCGGAAGGTGATGTCCGTGACCTCGCCGCCCTCGCCCCAGTAGTCCTCGTTGGCGGTGAGCTTGACGTCCTCGCCCACGCTCCAGGACTCGAACTTGTAGGGGCCGGTGCCGGTGGGGTGTGCCCGGGCGTACTCGGACATCTGGGGCGACTCGGCGGTGCCGCCGACCTCGTCCGCCTTGTACTCCTCGAGCGCCTTCGGCGACTGCATGGCGAAGGCCGGCAGGGACAGGGAGGAGATGAAGCCCGCGAACGGCTGCGCCAGCGTGATCTTCACCTCGTGCTCGCCGGTGGCCTCGCACTCCTTGTAGACGGCGTCCTCGGGCTTGTCCGCGAAGCCGCGGAACAGCTTGCCGTAGTAGTACGAGAGGGTCTCCGACTGCTGGATGCCCGTGAAGTTGTACCAGCGGTCGAAGTTGGCGCACACGGCCTCCCCGTTGAACGGCTCGCCGTCGTGGAAGGTCACGCCCTCCTTCAGCTGGAACGTGTGGGTCAGGCCGTCCTCCGAGGACTCCCAGGACTCGGCCAGCAGCGGCGCGGGGTCCGCGGTGCCCGGCTTCGTGCCCACGAGGCCCTCGAAGATCTGACGGGAGACCCGGAACGTCTCGCCATCGCTCGCGAACGCCGGATCGAGGCTCTTGGGGTCGGAGGAGGCGGCGAAGATGAACGAGCCGTCCACTTGGGCGGCGTCGCCCCCGCCCGAGCCGCCGGAGCCGCCGCCGTCGCGCTGGCTCTGGGCGCAGCCGGTGACGAGCAGGGCGCCGGCCGCGGTGAGCGCGGCGGCGGACAGGAGTCGGTGACGCAGACGGGTGGCCATGGGGGCTCCTCCGGGAGAGGTCTCAGCCGAGACGCGGGTGCGAGGGGACCGCGCCGTCGGGTGTGACCTCGGGCACGCTCCTGGACGTGACTATAGCCACAAGCGCGGGCGGGGACGCAACGCAGGCCGCGTCTGCGCGTGCGGCACGGCGCCCTCAGGCCCCGGTGGGCACCCGCTCCCGACGCGCGGCGGCCCGCTCGCGGACCCAGCGCAGCACGTCCTCCGGACGGTTGGTGGTGAGCTCCTGCACTCCCTGGGCGAGGAGGAACTCGGCGTCCTCGCGCTCGTCGACGGTCCACACCCGCAGGCGTCGCCCCGCCGCCAGCCACGCCTTCACGTCCGCCAGGTGCTCCCGCACGTAGGCCACGGAGGGCCCCGCCAGCCCGGCTCGGCCGCGCCAGACGAGCGCCTCGGACCCCGCCAGCGACTGACGCGCCGCCGCACGCACCGCCGCCCGGCTCAGCGGCCCCCGCGCGAGCCGGGTCGGCAGCTCCGTCGGCATGAGGTCCATCAGGGGGCAGAGGGGGTCCGTGCCGGCCAGCGGAGCCACGTGGCGCAGCGCGTCCGGATGGAAGCTCATGAGGGACACCTGCACCTGACCCACCCGGCCGGTCTCCGGGTCCCAGCCGGCCCGCAGCAGCTCCCGCAGCACCCGCTCCTCGAGCTCATGCCCGAACGGGGAGGGATGCTTGAGCTCCACGGCCAGACGCAGCGGCCGGTCCGCGGCCGTCGCGATCGCCAGGAGGTCGGCCAGGGTGAGCACCTGCTCCCCCGCGCCGCCGTACGCGGCGGGCGGCGCCGTCGTCGTGGCGGGCTCGGCCCCCGGACGCCGGGCGTGCCACGAGACGACGTCGAGACCGCGCAGACGATCCAGCGTGTGGTCCGCGACGGCGCCGCGCCCGTCCGAGGTGCGGTCCACGGTGGGGTCGTGCCAGCAGACGACCTCGCGGTCCCGCGTGAGCTGGACATCGCATTCGAGACCGTCCGCGCCCACGGCGAGGGCGTGGAGCATGGCGGCGCGGGTGTGCTCGGGGAAGGCGGCGGAGGCGCCGCGGTGGGCGATCACGAGGGCGGGCACGCCGCCAGGCTAGGGAGCGCGTGTGCCGGCCACGTCACCGCAGGGTGCCCGGCTGGTTAACTGGTGGGGACCATTCGGTGCGCGCGATCAGGAGCCTTCCGTGTCCCTCTCCCCCGACCCCGCCCAGCAGCTGCTCAGCGCCGGCGCCCTCGAACGCGCGGCGGGCCTGCGGCGCATGAAGGCCGTCGCCCTGGGGCTGCTCATCCTGCTGGCCGTGGTGTTCGTGGTCGCGTTCCCGTTGCAGGACACCCACCCGGTGTGGGGCTACGTGCGCGCCGCCGCGGAGGGCGGCATGGTCGGCGCGCTGGCGGACTGGTTCGCGGTCACGGCGCTGTTCCGCCACCCGATGGGGGTGCCCGTGCCGCATACCGCCCTGATCCCGCGGAAGAAGGACCAGCTCGGCGCCGCGCTGACCGAGTTCGTGCAGGAGAACTTCCTGGACTCGGAGGTCGCCCACGAGAAGGTCGACGGATTGAAGGTGGCCGAGGCCGCCGGCGGCTGGCTGCGCCGTGAGGAGAACGCGGCCCGCACCGCCCGGGAGATCGCGACGGCGGCCCGGGGCGCCATGGCCGCGGCTGACGACGACGCCGTCCAGGAGCTGCTGCGCCAGCTGATGGAACGCCACATGGTGGCCCCGGACTGGTCCCCCACGCTCGCGGGCGTGCTGGAGGACGTGGTGGCCGGCCGGCACCACGAGCGCGTGGTGGACCTCGTGGTCGCCCACACCGGGGACTGGGTGGCCGCCCACCCCGAGCTGTTCGTCGAGACGGTGCGCCGCCGCTCCCCCGAGTGGAGCCCGGACCTCGTGGACCGCCTCCTCGCCGAGCGACTGCACGCCGAGACCCTCAAATACCTCGCCGGCATCCGCCGCGACCGGCAGCACGAGGCCCGCCGCGCCGTCGACGACTGGCTCGACCGCCTCGCCGACGAGATGCGGAACGAGCCGGCCACCCGCGCCTCGGTGGAACGGTTCAAGCGGAACCTGTTCGCGGACGAACGGCTGCGCGCGTGGGCCGGGCGGGCCTGGGTCTCCCTGCGGGACTCGCTCCTGGATGCGCTCGAGGACCCGTCCTCCGACCTGCATCGCGCGCTCGTGGCCGCCCTGCGCGACCTCGGCGCCCGCCTGCAGGAGGACCCCGAGCTGCGCGACCGCGTGGACGGCCACGCCCGCCGCGCCGCGGCGTATGCGCTGAGCTCCTACGGCCCGGCGCTCACCGGGGTGATCGAGGAGACGGTCGCCCGCTGGGACGGCGAGCAGACCGCGCGCACCCTCGAGCTGTTCGTGGGCAAGGACCTGCAGTTCATCCGCATCAACGGCTCGATCGTCGGCGCGCTCGCGGGCCTGGCGATCCACGGGGTGGCCACGCTGTTCCTCTGAGCCGCCGCCCCTACCCCGCACTTTCGAACGTGAAATGGGGCGAATGGGCGCTTTCGAGCGTGAGATAGGCCCTCTCTCACGTTCGAAAGCGCGGGGGCGGGGGCGACGGACGCGCGGGGGCGGGGCCGTCAGGCGGCGGGCTTGCCCTTCTTCTGCCTGTCGTCCTTCTCGTCCTTGCCGCCGGGCAGGGCGCGACGGATCGCACCGAAGACGCCGCCGTCGTCCTTGGTGCCATCGGCGCGCCCCTGTGCGGCGCCCTCGCGGATCTCGCCGGGGATCACCATCGGCAGGGGGCCGAAGAGCTCCGCGGCGTTCTCCATCACGGCCTTGCCCATGGCGCGGTTGCCCACGCCGCCGATCACGGCGCCCACGCCGAACGGCACGGCGCGGCCCACGAAGCCGGCACCCTGCCGCAGGCGCATCTTGCGCATGAACGTCCTCTTGAGGCGATCCACCACGAACGCGCTGATGCCGGTGCCCGATGCGGTGCCCGCGAGCGCGTTGAGGCTGGACTGCGGGTCGTAGGGACGGCCGGCCTTGGCGGCGGCCTCGCGGAGCAGCTCCTTGGCGTCGTCGCCGAGCATGAGGCCCATGACGAGGGCCTGGGCGCGCTGCGGGTCCTGCGTGGTGATGCCGTGCAGCTCGGCGAGGGACTGCGCGTAGAGGGCGGTGGCCTCCATGAAGCCGGCGACCGCGGCACCGGACAGGCCGAGCGCGGCCACGGTGCCGATGCCCGGGACGATCGCGGTGCCGCCCACGGCGGCACCGGCCCCCGTGACGGTGGTCAGGTACTGCTGCCCGAGCCGCTCGGCGAGACGCTCCGGGCTCTCCCCCGGGTGCTTCGCCGCCATGCGCTGGATGTTCTTCAGGACCAGGGGGCGCTGGACCGCCAACACCGTGGAGAGGGCCTTCTCGAAGCCCTCCGTGGGCTCGCCGTTCTCATCGAGTGCCGACTTCAGCCCGAAGTCCTTCACCTTCCCGGACGCGTACCGGCCGATCGTCGAGTTCTTTGCCATGCGCGCCACAGTATCGGCGCGCGACCCCCGCGGTCAGGACCCGGGCGTCGCCGCGCGCAGGGAGTGCTCGAGGAAGATGCGCACGTCACGGACCTCGTCGGGGCCGGTCCCGTGCAGGATCCCGGGGTAGGTGCGCACGGTCAGGCGGGTGTGCTCCTCGGCCCACGCGCGGGTGTGGGCGACGGCGTCCGGATGGATCACGGGATCCTCGGCGTCCCGGCCCCAGAAGAACGGGCGCGGGCCCGGTCCCTCGGCCGGGGAGTCGAGCATGGCCAGCAGCTCGTTGTCGACGGCGAAGCCGCTCAGGCCCACACCGCAGGTGAACGCCTCGGGGCGCAGACGCAGGACCGTCGTCGCCATGGCCATGCCCTGGGAGAAGCCGAGCACCGAGACCGTGCGGAAGCCGGCCGCCACGACCTCCTCGGCGGAGAGCACGTCGAACACGCGGTGGGCGGCGGCGAGCACCTGGGCGAAGTCGGACTGCAGCAGCAGGTCGAGCAGGAACCAGCCGTGCGCGCCGGGGTCGCCCGGGCCCTCGGAGGCCGTCTCGTCGATCTCGAAGCCGCCGCGCACCGCCAGGCCGGTGCACCGCTCCGGGAGCATCGGGAAGTGGCGGCGCGCCGCGCGGACCTCGTTGGAGCCGTAGCCGTGGAACACGAGCACCAGGTCCGTGCCCGCGCGCTCCGCCGGCGGGCGCGACCACACCACGCTGTGGCCGGAACTGATCGTCTCGGTGACTGGTGTGGGCGTGGGGCTCATGGCTCCATCCTAGGGAGAGGCCCCTGACCGGGCGTCATGCCTGGTCAGGGGCCGCTTTCCGGTGGGCCCTGCGGGGATCGAACCCGCGACCGGCGGATTAAAAGTCCGATGCTCTGCCAGCTGAGCTAAAGGCCCCCACCCGCGGCCGACGACGACGGCGTGCGGCCGACGACGGCGACCCTCGCGGGTGCCCTCCGATGGTAGCCCAGGCGTCCGGGGCACTACCGTGGACGGGGCCGCCGCCGCCGGCGACCACGTCCCCACCCCGATGCGCCCTCGAAGGGAGCCCGCCCATGGCACGTCACCGCCTGCCCGCCGGCCGCGGCGCGAGCTCGAGCGCCTCGGGCGTGCTGCGCCCGCACCGGCCCCGCCTCTCGGAGCCGCAGGAGCTCACGCACTTCGCCGGCGGCGAAGACCCGCAGGAAGTGGCCGCGGCGGCCTCGCGCCTGGCCCACGCCCTCGTGGCCGGCGGCCGCGCGGAGGAGGACCCGGCCGTCGTCGAGCGGCTGGTCGGGCTGGTCCACGAGCTCGGCGTCGAGACGCTCGCGGAGCTGTGGGCGGACGCCCCGCCCGTCTCGCTCGCCGGCGCCCTGTGGCGCCTGTACGTGCTCCAGGAGGCGACGGCCCGCGACGGCGAACGCTGGGCCGCCTGGTACCGCGCCGGGCACGCCGCCTACGCCTCGCGCGTCGTGGCGGGCGCCGTCGAGCCGCCGGGGCCGGCCGAGCTGCGCCGCCTCACGGACACGATCCTCACGGGCGCCTACCGCTCCGAGATCGACGTCGCGTTCGAGCGCGCCGCGGCCTACGCCCGCGTCGTGGCCCTGGGCCAGGTCGAGCACGCCGAGGGCTCCGAGGCCGCCGCCCCGGACCGCGCCGCCGCCCTCACCCGCCGGGCCGCGCGCCTGGTCAGCACCGCCGACGCCCTGGAGGCGGCGGGTCGAGCGTTTCGGGACGGATCGCTAGACTGAAGGGGACGGCGCCGGGCCGCTGGTAACCCCGGGCTCCAACACACAGCCGCTGCGAGCGGCCTTCCGCCGAGAGGCGTTCCCGGTCCGGCGTCGTCGTCGACCCCTTCGCCACCCGTCGACGAGAGAGCGACCGCTGCCCATGTCCCCCCGCATGCCCTGGCTCGTCACGCGCGACACCCCGGCGCTGCGCCACATGGCAGACCTCGCCGAGGCCCTGCACCGGGCGGTGCACCTGGTGGCCCAGGTCGCAGGGACCCGCGGACCCGAGGCGGACCGTGCCGCCCGTGAGCTCGAGGAGCTCGACTCGTCCTCGAGCGCCACCCTCATGGCCTTCCTCACCGCGCTGCGCAGCGCCTACGTGACTCCGCTGCCTCGTCAGGACCTCTACCGGCTGGCCAGCGGCGTGCACGCGACCACCCGGCGCGTCGTGTCGGCGGGCGTGCTGATCCAACGGGCCGACCTGGAGGAGCTGCCGACGCACGCCCTCGACATCCTGGAGACCGTGGGCCGGCAGGCCGAGCTGCTCGCCCGCGGCGCCGCCGAGGTGCGCGACCTCGACGCCCTGGAGGCCACGTGGATGCAGCTGCTGCGCGCCTCCCGCCGCGCGGAGCGGGTCATGGTCGAGTGGCTCGCCGACCTCGGCATGGACCTGCTGCAGCGCGACTACAACCGCCAGCGCGAGGTCGCCTGGGCGCTGCACGCGGCGCTCGAGGCCCTCTCCCGCGTGAACATGGACCTGGGCATGGTGCTCGTCCGTGAGTCCTGAGCCGGTGGAGGCGCCGTGACCGCGGGGCTCGCCGTCGTCCTCGTGCTGCTGTGCGCCGTCGGCGCGCTGATGGGGTTCCGCGACGCCCCCAACGCCGCGGCGCTGCCTGTCCGGTACCGGGCGCTGACACCGCGCGGGGCCCTCCTCCTGACCGGAGCGGTCAACACCGTGGGCGCGCTGCTGGGCATCGGGCTCATCACGCTGAGCGTGCACTACTTCACCTCGCCCGCGGTGCGCAGCGAGATCGGCCCCCTGGCCGTGGGCGTGTCCTGCGTGGTGACCCTCGTGTGGGGTCTGCTGCTGTGGTGGCGGCGCCTGCCCGGCTCCAGCACGCACGCGCTGATCTCCGCGCTGGCGGGCAGCCACCTCGCCGTGCGCCTGAGTCTGGACATCGACGTCGCCCTCACCATCTTCGACCTCGTCCGCGCCGAGGTGCTGCTCAGCCTGCTGCTCTCGCCCCTGATCGCGTGGGCGCTCGCCCGCCTGCTCACCGCCCCCGCCATGCGGCTCGCCACCCGGGGCACCACGGTCAACGTCCAGCACCGGGCCCGCGTCGCGTTGGGCATCTCCGCCAGCGCCATGGCCATGGGCCACGGCCTGCAGGCCGGTCAGCGCATGGGGGTGCTGTGGGCCGCCGTGCTGGTGGGGTCCGGGTCCGTCCTGGCGCCGGACGCCCTGACGGCCGAGTTCGTGGGGGGCGCGTTCCTGTTCGCCCTCGCGGTCGGGCTCGGCACGCTGGGCGGCGCCTGGCGGATCGCCTGGACCCTCACCGAGCGTCTCGTGCGCCTCGACCCCCTGCGGGCGTCCGTGGCCGCCGTCATCCCCGCGGGCCTGCTGTTCGTCGGATCCCTGGTGTTCCACCTGCCCCTGTCCTCCACCCACACGGCGACGGCGGCCATCGTGGGCGCCGGCCAGACGCAGACCTACGCGTCCGTGCGCTGGCCCACCGTGCTGCGCGTGGTCGGCTGGTGGGTGCTCACGCCGGTGGCCTGCGCCCTTCTCGGCCTCCTCGGCACGCTGGCCCTCGTCCCGCTGGCCTGAGGCCGCGCCCGACGACGGCGGCCCGGCCCCGCAGACGCCGCGACCCCGCCCGGCGTGCGGCCGGACGGGGTCGGGGACGGAGCGCGGGGCGGCTCAGCCGAAGCGGCCGGAGACGTAGTCCTCGGTCTGCTGGCTCGAGGGGTTGTTGAAGATGACGTTGGTGTCGTCGTACTCGATCAGCTTGCCGGGCTTGCCGACGCCCTGGATGTTGAAGAACGCGGTCTTGTCCGCCACGCGCGCGGCCTGCTGCATGTTGTGCGTGACGATGATGACCGTGTACTCCTCCTTGAGCTCGTTGATCAGGTCCTCGACGGCGAGGGTGGAGATCGGGTCGAGCGCGGAGCAGGGCTCGTCCATGAGGATCACGTCGGGCTGCACCGCGATGGAGCGGGCGATGCACAGACGCTGCTGCTGACCGCCGGAGAGGCCGGAGCCGGGCTTGTCGAGGCGGTCCTTGACCTCGTTCCACAGGTTGGCGCCGCGCAGGGACTTCTCCACGAGCTCGTCCGCACGGGACTTGTTCAGGCGGGTGCCGTTGAGCTTGTAGCCGGCCAGCACGTTGTCCCGGATGGACATCGTGGGGAACGGGTTCGGGCGCTGGAAGACCATGCCGATCTGGGAACGGACGCGGACCGGGTCCACACCGGGCCCGTAGATGTCCTCGCCGTCGAGCAGGAGCTGGCCGTCCACGGTGGCGCCGGGGAGCACCTCGTGCATGCGGTTGATGGTGCGCAGGAAGGTGGTCTTGCCGCAGCCGGAGGGGCCGATGAAGGCGGTGACGGAGCGGGGGGCGATGTCGATGTTGACGCCCTCGACGGCCTTGAACTTGCCGTAGAAGACATCGACGTCGATGGCCTGGATGCGCTTGGACATGAGTGGTTCTGTTCCTTCGTGGAAGTCTCTGGGGGGGGTGCGACGGGGTCGGGGCCGGCCGCCCGGGGGATTCCGGGCGGCCGGGCCTCACCGGCCCTGCTTGGGGGCGAACGCCTTGGCGATGAACCGTGCCGCCAGGTTGAGCAGCATGACGATGGTCACGAGCAGCAGGGCGGCTGCCCAGGCGCGGGCGGTCGAGGGGTCCGCCGCCGTGGGTGAGGTCGGGGCGACCAGCTGGCGGTAGATGTACACCGGCAGCGCGGTCATCCAGTTGTCGAACGGGTTCCAGTTGATGCTGGTGGCGAAGCCGGCCGTCACGAGGATCGGCGCGGTCTCGCCCGCCACGCGGGCGATGGCCAGGGTGACGCCGGAGGCGATGCCGGAGATCGCGGTGGGCAGGACCACCTTGGCGATGGTCTGCCACTTGCGCACGCCGAGGGCGTAGGCGCCCTCGCGCAGCTCGTTGGGCACCACACGGAGCATCTCCTCCGTGGATCGCACGACCACGGGGATCATGAGCACGGAGAGAGCGATCGCGGCCGTGAGACCCATCTGCACGGACTGCAGTGCGGTGGACTTGCTGCCGGTGACCAGGGTCAGGACCCACGTGATCGCGGCGTAGGCGAAGAGGCCGGCCACGATCGAAGGGATGCCGGTCATGACGTCCACGAAGAACACGATGGCCCGGGAGAACCAGCCGCCGCGGCTGTACTCCACCAGGTAGATGGACGTGAGCATGCCGATCGGCACGGAGATCAGGGTCGCGATGATCGTGATCACGACGGTGCCGATCAGGGCGTGGCCGAAACCGCCCGCGAGCCCGCCGGCGGGCTTGCCGTCCTCCACCCACGCCGAGTCGTCGATGCCGGTGATGCCCTTCATGTCGTACGCCATGATCTGCGGGTTGGCGATCAGGGTCGGCAGACCGGCGGAGAGGACCGACCACAGCACGGAGACCAGCGGCACCAGGGCCACGAGGAACGCCAGCCACACGAGGTTGCGACACAGGCCGTCTGCGGCGCGGCGCCGGTTCTCCATCACGCGGGTGGCCACGTAGAGCCCCGCGATGTAGAGGATGGCGGCGATGATCACGAAACCGACCACGTTGAAGGCGCCGCTGAGCAGCACGGTCAGGCCGGCGGCGACGACGGCCGCGGCAGCTGCGACGGCCATCCAGGTCCAGCCGGGCTTCTGACCCTCGGTCAGGGAATGACGCCGCGGCGTCACGCTGTCCTCGGTGGCCCGGGGAGAAGTCGAGACAGTGCTCATGTCAGTTGGCTCCCGAGAATTCCTTGTGCTTGCTCACGATCGCGCGGGCGATCATGTTCACCACGAGGGTGATGATGAAGAGCATGAGACCGGCAGCGATCAGCTCGTGCAGGCGCATGTTGAACGCCTCGGGGAAGTTGAGCGCGATCTCCGACGGGATCGTCTGGTTCCTGCCGGACTCCACGAGCGACCAGGAGAAGACGCCGCCGGAGAGCACCATGGTGACCGCCATGGTCTCGCCGAGCGCGCGGCCGAGGCCGAGCATGATCGAGGAGACGATGCCGGCCCGGGCGAACGGGAACACGGTCATCTTGATCATCTCCCAGCGCGTGGCGCCGAGGCCGAGCGCGGCCTCCTCGTGGAGCTTCGGGGTCTGGGTGAAGATCTCACGGCAGAGCGCGGTGATGATCGGCAGGACCATCACGGCCAGCACGACGCCCGAGGTCAGCAGGGTACGGCCCGTGGTGGTGGCCGAGCCGCCGAAGAACGGGATGAAGCCCAGGTTCTCGTTGAGCCAGCCGTAGATCGGCACCATCAGCGGAGCGAGCGTCAGCCAGCCCCACACGCCGTAGACCACGGAGGGGATCGCGGCCAGCAGATCGATCACGAAGCCCACCGACTGCGCGATGCGCGGGGGCGCATAGTGCGAGATGAACAGGGCGACACCGATCGCGACCGGGGTGGCGATGAGCAGAGCGATGATCGACACCATCACGGTGCCGGCCATGAGCGGCCACACGTACTGGAAGAAGGAGTCCGCAGACACGAGCTCCGCGCCCGGCTGCAGGGCAGGCCATGCCTCCGTCAGGAGGAAGACCGCCACGAAGGCGAGCACGAGCAGGATCAGGACGGCGGCCGCCAGGGCCCCGCCGGAGAGGAGCTTGTCTCCGGCGGCTCCGCGGCGGGGGCCGCGCAGGCTGGACGGCTTCGGTGCCGCTTCGTTGGTGGTTGAGGACACAGTGCCTTCCCTCGGATCGACGTGCATGGTGATGGACGGGCCGCGACGAACGAGCGCCCTGACGCGGCTTCAGCCGCCGGGCCCGTGGGGCCCGGCGGCCGAAGCGACGGTGGGTCAGCCGACAAGAAGCGACATCAGCCCTTGACCGAGATGGCCTCGATGCGCTCCATGGCCTTCTTGCGGGTGTCCTCGGAGATCGGGGCGTTGCCCGCGGACTTCTCGGCGGTCTTCTGACCGTCCTCGGACACGACGTACTCGGCGAAGGTCTTGACCTGGTCCACGGTCTCCTGCGACTCGTACTGGTTGCAGTAGATGTGGTAGGAGACCAGCACGACGGGGTACACGCCGGACTCGTCGGTGGCGCGGTCGAGCTCGATCGAGCCGTCCTCCTTGGCCTCGGACTTCTCGACGGTGGCGGCCGCGGCCTCGGCGGAGTACTTCACGTACTCCTCGCCGACCTTCACGGACACGGTGCCCAGCTCGCCCACGGCGGAGGCGTCGGCGTAGGTGATGGCGCCCTCGGTCTGGGAGGCCAGGCCCACGACACCCTTGGTGCCCTGGGCGGACTCGGCGGTGATGTCGGACGGCCAGGTCTCGACCTCGTCGTAGGACCAGGCATCGCCGGCGGCCTCGGTGAGGTAGGCGGTGAAGTTCTCGGTGGTGCCCGAGTCGTCGGAGCGGTGCACGACGGTGATCGGGGTGTCGGGCAGCTCGACGCCCTCGTTCTGCGCGGCGATGGCCTCGTCGTTCCAGTTCTTGATCTCGCCGGAGAACACCTTGGCGATGGTCTCGGCGTCCATCTTGACCTCATCGACGCCCGGCAGGTTGTAGGCCACGGCGATCGGGGAGATGTAGGCCGGCACGTGGAACGCACCCTCGTCGCCGCAGTTCTCCTTGGCGGACTCAGCCTCCTCCTCCTTGAGGGCGGCGTCGGAGCCGGCGAAGGAGGTGGCACCGGCGAGGAACTTCTCACGACCGGCACCGGAGCCGTCCGGGGAGTACTGCACGGTCAGGTTCGGAGCGATCTCGGTGACACCCTGGGTCCAGGCGGTCATGGCCGCCTCCTGCGAGGAGGCGCCGGCGCCGACCAGGTTGCCCTGGACCTCGGAGGTGGTGCCCTGCTCGCCGCTGGCGGAGCCGGAGGCATCGGAGCCGCCGTTGCCGCTGTCCGCGGAGGAGCAGGCGGTCAGGGCGATGGCGGCCACGGACAGGAGGGCGGCGGAGCGGCCGAAGCGGTGAGCCTTCACGAAGAGCCTCTTTCAATCGGATGACGACGGTGAGGGCAGAGCGTCCGGCTGGCCCGGTTCTGCACCGCACCCGACCGTACGGTCCAGAGGTGAATCGAGTGCTCGGCCGGGGTGAACAGATGGTGAACGGGAGCGGCATTCGCAGGAATGATCTGTGCCGTGGACCACAATGCTTGGTTGAGCCTCGCACGGCGAGGGCTCCCCGGCGTCGGACTAGGCTGGCCGCATGACGGACCGCTTCGCCACCGCCACGGGCACGGTGCCGATGGTCGACCCCCAGACCCGCGGGGAACGTCTCGGCCGCTTCCTGCGTCGGCGCGCCCGTGCGGGCTGGTCCCGCGTCCGCTCCTCCGTGGGCCAGGCCGCCCTCGTCGCTGTCTGCGCGGTGGGCGCCTACTGGTTCGCGGAGGCCGTCCTGGGCCACCAGCAGCCCCTGTTCGCCTCCACCGCCCTGCTGATCGCCCTCGGCTTCCAACGGGAGCCGAAGCTGCGCAAGGTGGCCGAGGTCGCCGTCGGCTGCACCGTCGGCATCCTGATCGGGGACCTGCTCATGGTCGGGCTCGGCCGCGGCCTGTGGCAGGCCTCGGTGGTCCTGTTCGTGTCCGTGATGGTGGCCCGGTTCCTGGACTCCGGCGCCACATTCACGATGCAGATGTCCCTGCAGTCCGTCCTCGTGGTCCTCCTGCCCACCGGCACGGGAGGGCCGTTCGTCCGCAGCCAGGACGCGATCGTGGGCGGCGTCCTGGCCCTGCTCGTCACGTTCCTCTCGCCCCAGGACGTGCGCCGTCCCGCGGTGCGTCAGCTGGGTGGACTCTACGACTCGATCGCCACGGTGCTGCGCGACCTCTCCCGGGCCCTGCGGGAGGACGACTCCCGCACCGCCTGGATGGCGCTGGTGGCCAGCCGCGGCATGCACACCACGCTGGAGGCGCTGCGCAAGGAGCTGCGCGTCACGCATGAGCAGACCGTGTTCAACCCGCTGCACCGCTCCTCGCGCTCCTTCGTGGAGGACGCGGTGAACGCGGCGGACCGCTCGGATCTGGCGGTGCGCTCCCTGCGGATCGTGGCCCGGCGGGTGGTCTCGGCCCTGGACGAGGGCGTGCTCGACGACGACGTCCGCGAGCGCCTGGCCGCCTGGTTCGACGACGCCGCGGACGCCGTCGAGATCCTGCACCGCTCCCTCGTGGAGCCGCAGGCCGAGGGCCGCCATCGCTCGCTGTCCGTGGCGCGGGACGCCCTGGGGGCGTCCGCGTCCGCGCTGGACCCGCACCAGCTGGGCGGCGGGTCCGTGCACGGCGAGGCGCTCGTGATGCTGCTGCGGCCCATGATGGTGGACCTCATCGAGGCCACGGGCGCCGAGCACGACGAGGCGCGCGGCTACCTGCCCCGCGTCTGAGCCCGACGGCGGCGCACGGCCCCGGCGGCCGACGTCGGACCGCGCGCGGTGCCGGCTAACGCGTCCGCCTCGGCTCCTAGAGTGGGCGCATGGCCACCAAGACCGCCCCGAAGCGTGCCCCCGGATACCGCTGCACCGAGTGCGGCTGGACCACCGTGAAGTGGGTCGGCCGCTGCGGGGAGTGCCAGTCGTGGGGCACGGTCGAGGAGATCGGGCTGACGTCGACCACCGGTCGCACGCGCGCGGCCACGGTCGCGGAGGTCGCGCCGCGCATCGCGGACGTGGACGCCACGCTGGCCTCGTTCCGCTCCACGGGGGTGCGTGAGCTGGACCGCGTGCTCGGCGGCGGCCTCGTGCCGGGCGCGGTGATCCTGCTGGCCGGCGAGCCGGGCATCGGCAAGTCCACGCTGCTGTTGGACGTGGCCGCCCAGACGGCGCGCGGCGCGGGCGGCGGCGGTCCGCGCTCGGTGCTGTACCTGACGGGCGAGGAGTCGGCGGCGCAGGTGCGCTCCCGCGCAGACCGGATCGGGGCGATCGCGGACACCCTGCGTCTGACGGCGGAGACGGACCTGGGCCGGGCACTGGGGCAGATCGAGCGGACGGACCCGGAGCTGGTGATCGTGGACTCCGTGCAGACCCTGCAGTCCACCGAGGTGGACGGGATCGCCGGGGGCGTCAGCCAGGTGCGCGAGGTGGCGGCCAGCCTCATCCGCACGGCCAAGGAGAAGGGGATCACCACGGTCCTGGTGGGCCACGTGACGAAGGACGGGACCATCGCCGGCCCGCGGCTGCTCGAGCACCTCGTGGACGTGGTCTGCCAGTTCGAGGGGGACCGCCACTCACGGCTGCGCCTGGTGCGTGCGGTGAAGAACCGCTTCGGGCCCACGGACGAGGTCGGCTGCTTCGACCTGCGGGAGGACGGCATCGAGTCCCTGGACGACCCCTCCGGTCTGTTCCTCTCGGGCGTCTCGGAGCCGGTCGAGGGCACGTGCGTGACGGTGACGCTCGAGGGCCGGCGCCCGCTCGTGGCCGAGGTGCAGTCCCTGCTCACCCCGTCCGCCGGCGGCAGCCCGCGCCGCACCGTCTCCGGCGTGGACGCGGCGCGCGTGAACATGCTCCTGGCCGTGCTCCAGCGCCGGGCCCGTTTCGCCCTCGCCCAGGACGACTGCTACGTGGCCACCGTGGGCGGCGTGCGACTCTCGGAGCCCGCCTCGGACCTGGCCGTGGCCGTCGCCGTGGCCTCGGCGAAGCTCTCGGCCCCCGTCCCGCAGGGGATGATCGCCGTCGGTGAGCTCGGGCTGGCCGGGGAGGTGCGCCCCGTGCCCGGCATCGGGCGACGGGTGCGCGAGGCCGCCCGCCTGGGCTTCACCCGCGCCCTGGTCCCCCGCTCCCCCGAGCCGCTCGGGGACGTCCCCGCGGGCTTCACGGTGGCGGAGGTCGGCTCGATCGGCGAGGCCCTCGCCACGATCCCCACGTGGACCGGCGGCGGCCCGGCCGCGCATCCGGAGGCCGGCCCCGGCCGCTGACGGCGCGGCCGGCTCAGCGGGACGATGACGGCGACGGGTCGGTGGTCGAGGCCGACGCCGGGTCGGAGGCGGACCCCGACGGGGAGGCGCTGCCGCTCGAGGAGGGGGTGGCCGAGGAGGGGGTGGCCGAGGAGGGGGCGGCCGAGGAGCTGCTGTCCTGGGCCCCCGGGGCGAGCTCCTCGAGGATCTTCAGCGCGACGGGGCGGGAGGTGACGTCGCCGAGGCTGACCGTCAGCAGATGGGGCCCGGGCTCCGCGAGAGCGCCGAGGCGGCCGCAGTCCTGGCTCGAGGCGCGGCCGGACCAGCGGTACACGGCGGTGAGCTCCTCGTGCGGGTACAGCACCCGCTGGGCCTCCGCGGGGTCCGCCTGGCAGATGCGGGTGGAGAAGACGTCGTCGCCCTCGGCCGTGCGGATCGTGAACTCCTGCCGGGCCGTGCCCACATCCGTGCGGCACGGGGTCGAGGAGAGGTTCGTGATGCCCAGGCGCAGCTCGGCCTCCTCGCCCCGCTGGTACTCGGACCGGTCCGCGGAGGCGGCGATCCGCAGATCCGAGGGCTGGCACTCGGCGGCGTCCTCGAGGGCCACGGTAGGCGAGGCGGAACTGGACTCGGCGTCCGTGGCCGGGGCGGGCGACGGGGAGTGCACCGGCGTCGGGGCGGCGGAGGGGTCGGCGTCCTCGGAGGAGAAGGCGCCGATCCCGGCTCGGACGAGCGCCACGACGGCCCACCCCACCAGGAGCAGGAGCACGAGGGCGAGCAGGGCGGCCACGAGCCGCCGGCGGCGGTAGACGGCGGGGGACGGCTTCGACCCGGGGGAAGTCGGACGAGACGGCATGCGATCCAGGGTAGGCGGCGGCGCACCCTACAGTGGACGCCATGCCCGCGCCCGCCCCCCTCGTCCCGCCCACGGTGGACGTGCCGCACCTGCACGACGCGATGCTGGGCTGGTTCGCCGTCCACGCCCGGGACCTGCCCTGGCGCAGCCCGGACTGCTCCCCGTGGGGCGTGCTCGTCTCGGAGATCATGCTCCAGCAGACCCCGGTCGTGCGGGTGCTGCCCCGCTGGCGGGAGTGGCTGGAGCGCTGGCCCACCCCCGCGGACCTGGCCGCCGCCCCCACCGCAGACGTGCTCACGGCCTGGGACCGACTCGGCTACCCGCGCCGGGCCCTGTGCCTCCAGGAGGCCGCCCGGGCCGTCGTCGGGCGCCACGACGGCCGGGTGCCGGCCGACCCCGCCGCCCTGCGCGCCCTGCCCGGCATCGGCGAGTACACGGCCGCGGCGGTCGCGAGCTTCGCGTTCGGCGTCCCCGAGACCGTCGTGGACACCAACGTGCGCCGGGTGATCGCGCGCGCGGTCGCGGGTGAGGCCCTGCCCGGCAGGTCGCTGACCCGCGCCGAGATGCGCCGCGCCCAGGCCCTCATGCCCGAGGACCCCGCCCGCGCCAACGCGTGGAACGCGGCCGTCATGGAACTCGGGGCCCTCGTCTGCACCGCCCGCTCCCCCGCCTGCGACCGCTGCCCGCTGGCGGAGACGTGCGCGTGGGTCGCAGCGGGCTCCCCGCCGCCGGTGGAGGTGCCGCGCGGCCAGGCCTGGGCCGGCACGGACCGTCAGGTGCGCGGGGCCGTGATGGCCGCCGTCCGCGAGCACGGGCGCGTGGCCGAGGCGGAGGTGCCCGCCGTCGTCGTGGCCGGGGGGCGGCTCGGGTCGCACCGCCCCGACGACGCGCAGTGGGCGCGGTGCGTCGCCGGGCTCGTGTCGGACGGGCTGCTGGCCCGGGACGACGACGGCGGCCTCACCTTCCCGGCCTGACCTCGCCGGGGCCTGGGGCGGCCCGCGGTGCGGCGGCTCAGAGGCGGCGGATCATCCGCGTGTTGCCGAGCGTGTTCGGCTTGACCCGGGCGAGGTCCAGGAACTCGGCGACGCCCTCGTCCGTGGAGCGCAGCAGTTCCGCGTAGACCTCCGGGTCCACGGCGGACTGGTCCGCCATCACCTCGAAACCGTGCCGGCGGAAGAACTCGACCTCGAAGGTCAGGCAGAAGACCCGCTCGACGCCCACGGCCCGCGCACGGTCCAGCAGCTCCTCGATGATCAGGTGCCCGACGCCGGTCCCCCGGTGGGCCTCCGAGACGGCGAGGGTGCGGACCTCGGCGATGTCCTGCCACATCACGTGGAGGGCGCCGAAGCCGGCCAGGGTCCCGTCCGCCTCCTCGGCGACCACGAACTCCTGGATGGCCTCGTAGTAGGCCACCGCCTCCTTCTGGAGCAGCACGCGCTCCCGCGCCAGCGGCTCCACGAGCGCCTGGATGACCGGGACGTCCTGGGTCCGCGCCGAGCGGAGGGTGAGGGGGCGGTCGGCAGGCATGGGGTCCAGTCTAGGCACGGACATCCCGACCCCGGACAGACGGGAGCCCCCGTCCCGGCGGACCGGGCGGGGGCTCCCGCGGCGTCGACGGCAGGCTCAGGCCTGCTGCTCGCCCTCGTCCCCGGACAGGAACTTCTCCTGCGCGCCGTCGACACCCTTGTTCACGGTGTCGCCGTGCTCGCCGAGCTTGTCGCCGTGCTGCTCCTGAGCGTTGTCCACGGCCTCGTCGATCTTGTCCGAGTGCTGGTTTGCGAGGTTGTTCAGGTCACCGATACCCATGGGCGGCCTCCTTCTTCTCGGGGCTGCCCCGCAGCCGTCCCGGCGAGCGCCGGGTCGAAGCGGAGACAGGACCACCGTCGAGCGGTCACAGACCACAGTGGCACCGATCCCGCCGCGAGGGAACCCCTCTCGTGCCTCCGGAGAGGCGGGCCGGTTCAGCGGTCCTTCGCGAGGCCGTCCTTGATGCCGGCGGCGGTGTCGCGGACCTCGGCCCCGGCGTCCCCGCGGGGGCACGACGACGGCCCGCCGCCTCCTCCCCGAGGGGGAGGGGCGACGGGCCGTGGCCACCGGACGCGCGGTCCGGCGTCGTGGGTCAGACCCCGCAGGTCACACGGAGCGGTCGGCGTCCACCGGATCGCCGGCACCGGACTCGAGCTCGGCCAGGTCCGCACCCTCCAGGGCCTCCCGGCCGCCGGAGAACGCGAACGTCAGCTCGGCGCCCTCCCCCTCGCCCGTGGCGTCCACGGTGATGAGGGAGCCGGCCGGGATCTCGCCGAAGAGGATCTTCTCCGAGAGCTGGTCCTCCACCATCTGCTGGATGGTGCGGCGCAGCGGGCGGGCGCCCATGGCCGGATCGTAGCCGCGGTCCGCGAGCAGATCCTTGGCGGACTGGGTGAGCTCGATGGACAGGTCCTGCTCCGCCAGGCGCTTGCCGAGGCGGGAGACGAACAGGTCCACGATCTCCACGATCTCGTGCTTCTGCAGCTGCGGGAACACGATCACGTCGTCCACACGGTTGAGGAACTCGGGGCGGAAGTGCTGGCGCAGCTCCTCCTTGACCTTGCCCTTCATCCGCTCGTACCCGGTGGTGGTGTCCGTGGCCGACTGGAAGCCGGTCATGACGCCCTTGGAGATGTCCCGGGTGCCGAGGTTCGTGGTCATGATGATCACGGTGTTCTTGAAGTCCACCACACGGCCCTGCGAGTCGGTCAGGCGACCGTCCTCGAGGATCTGCAGCAGGGAGTTGAACAGGTCCTGATGGGCCTTCTCCACCTCGTCGAACAGCACCACGGAGAACGGACGGCGGCGGACCTTCTCGGTGAGCTGGCCGCCCTCCTCGTAGCCCACGTAGCCGGGAGGGGCGCCGAACAGACGCGAGACGGTGTGCTTCTCCTGGAACTCGGACATGTCCAGCGTGATGAGCGCGTCCTCGTCCCCGAAGAGGAACTCCGCGAGGGACTTGGCCAGCTCCGTCTTGCCGACGCCGGTGGGGCCGGCGAAGATGAACGACCCCGAGGGGCGGTTCGGGTCCTTCAGGCCCGCGCGGGTGCGGCGGATGGCGCGGGACAGGGACTTGATGGCCTCGTCCTGGCCGATCACGCGGCGGTGGAGCTCGTCCTCCATGTTGCGCAGGCGGTCCGTCTCCTCCTCGGTGAGCTTGAACACCGGGATGCCGGTGGACTTGGAGAGCACCTCGGCGATGAGGTCCTCGTCCACCGTGGCGACGTCGGCGTCCGCGCCGGTGCGCCACGCCTGCTCCTTCTCGCGGCGCTCGTCCCCGAGCTGCTGCTCCTGGTCCCGCAGGCGGGCGGCGCCCTCGAAGTCCTGGCCGTCGATGGCGGCCTCCTTCTGGGTGCGCACCTCCGCGATCCGGGACTCGTAGGCCTTGATCTCCGGCGGCACGGTCATGCGACGGATGCGCAGACGCGCGCCGGCCTCGTCGATCAGGTCGATGGCCTTGTCCGGCAGGTGCCGGTCGGAGACGTAGCGGTCCGCCAGGCCGGCGGCGGCCTTGAGCGCGCCGTCGGTGATGGAGACCTTGTGGTGCGCCTCGTAGCGGTCCCGCAGGCCGCGCAGGATCTCCGTGGCGTCCTCGACGGACGGCTCGGCGACCTGGATCGGCTGGAAGCGGCGCTCGAGCGCGGCGTCCTTCTCGATGTGCTTGCGGTACTCGTCCAGCGTGGTGGCGCCGATGGTCTGCAGCTCACCGCGGGCCAGCATCGGCTTGAGGATGCTGGCGGCGTCGATCGCGCCCTCGGCCGCACCCGCCCCGACGAGGGTGTGGATCTCGTCGATGAACAGGATGATGTCCCCGCGCGTGCGGATCTCCTTGAGCACCTTCTTCAGGCGCTCCTCGAAGTCGCCGCGGTAGCGGGAGCCGGCCACGAGGGAGCCGAGGTCCAGCGAGTAGAGCTGCTTGTCCCTGAGCGTCTCCGGGACGTCGCCGCGGTCGATCGCCTGGGCCAGGCCCTCGACGACGGCGGTCTTGCCGACGCCGGGCTCGCCGATGAGCACGGGGTTGTTCTTGGTGCGGCGGGAGAGCACCTGCATGACGCGCTCCATCTCACCCGCACGCCCGATGACGGGATCCAGCTTGCCGTCGTGCGCGGCCGCGGTGAGGTTGCGTCCGAACTGGTCCAGCACCACGGAGCCGGCGTTCTGGCCGGCCTCGCCGCCCTGGCCCACCCCGGCACCCGCGGTCTCCTTGCCACCCTGGGCGCCGCCCTGGTAGCCGGAGAGCAGCTGGATGACCGTCTGACGGACGCGGTTCAGGTCCGCGCCGAGCTGCACGAGGACCTGGGCGGCCACGCCCTCGCCCTCGCGGATCAGGCCGAGCAGGATGTGCTCGGTGCCGATGTAGTTGTGGCCGAGCTGCAGCGCCTCGCGCAGGGACAGCTCGAGCACCTTCTTGGCGCGCGGCGTGAAGGGGATGTGGCCGGGCGGGTTCTGCTGACCCTGGCCGATGTCCTCCTGCACCTTCTCTCGCACGGCGCCCAGGGAGATGTCCATGGACTCCAGTGCCTTGGCTGCGACGCCCTCACCCTCGTGGATCAGACCGAGCAGGATGTGCTCGGTGCCGATGTAGCTGTGGTTGAGCATGCGCGCCTCTTCCTGGGCGAGCACGACCACCCGCCGGGCGCGGTCGGTGAATCTCTCGAACATGGGCACACTCCTTGCGTACGGTCGTGGTCGACACTACGCACCCGGACCGCGTGCCGCGCGGCTGTTCGCCAGCGGGAGAAGCGGCCCGGCCGTCCTCGGGAGGGGCCGGAACGAGGCCCGGGGACGCCGATTCCTCGACGCACCCGGGCGGGACGCTCACTTGCGCTTCGCGTTGCGGTAGGCCTCCACCACGTCGCGGTGCAGGCGACCGCGGCTCGAGACCTCGTAGCCGTTCTCGGCCGCCCACTTGCGGATCTGGGCGGCCTCGACCTTGGGCGACGGCGGCGCCACGGCGCGGCCCTTCTTCATGTAGGGCTTCAGGAACTCACGGAGTTCCGCAGCGTGCTCCTTCGACAGGTCGATCTCGTAATTGCGACCGTCCAATGCAAAGTTCACGGTCTCATCTGCAGGCGAACTGTCAAGATCATCCACGAGGACCACTTCTACCTTCTGTGCCAACGGTGATTCCCACTTTCTTCTCTCGTGCGCGTGTCCCTGGGTTCCGGTCTTCGCTCTCGGGGTTCTTTCCCGCGTGCTCACGATTCCGGCCGTGCACTTGTGGTGATTCAAGAATACCGCAACGAAGCCGGGCAGAAGGATTCTTCAACGCCGGGGAAGGAATCTCACCGGGCGCGGTCCTCCGGATCAGCCCCCGGCCCTCCCTCGGCTCGGCGTCGGGCCGCCCACTCACGGGCCTCGGCCTCCTCGCGGGCCGCCCGCGCGTCCGCGCCCGAGAGCCGGCGGGCCTGACTCTCGCGCTCACCCGTGTCCGAACGCAGCAGGGAGCGCATCACCAGCCAGAAGATGAGCCCGAGGCCGATCGAGGGGGCGAGGACGGAGAAGTAGTCCCAGAAGGCGGCCATGTCAGGCCTCCGGCTTGAGCAGCGGGAAGAGGATGGTCTCGCGGATGCCGGCGTCCGTGAACAGCATCACCAGGCGGTCGATGCCCAGGCCGATGCCGCCCATGGGCGGGGCGCCGTACTCGAGGGCGCGCAGGAAGTCCTCGTCCAGCTGCATCGCCTCGTCGTCGCCGGCGGCCGCCATCGCCGACTGGGCGGTCAGGCGCTCGCGCTGGATGACGGGGTCGATCAGCTCGGAGAACGCGGTGCCGCGCTCCATGCCGCCGATGATCAGGTCCCAGGCCTCGATGACCCGGTCGTCCGAGCGGTGCGGGCGCGCGAGCGGCTGGGCGGCCGGCGGGTAGTCGTACACGAACGTGGGGTTCATCAGGGTGGGCTCCACGATCTCGCCGAACAGCTCGATCACGAGCTTCTCCGCGTCCCACGCGGGGTCCACCTTGACCTCGTGCTCCGCGGCGATCGCCCGCAGCGTTTCGGCGTCCGTCTCCGGGGTGATCTCGCGGCCCACGGCCTCGGACAGCCCCGGGTACACGGCGACCCAGGCCCACTCGCCGTCGAGGTCGATGACGCCCTTCGCGGTCTCGAGCCGACGCCCGGCGCCCACCGCGTCCGCGGCGTTGAGGATGATCTCCTGCATGCGCTCGGCCATGACGTGCATGTCCGCCCACGCCTCATAGGACTCGAGGGTGGTGAACTCGGGCGAGTGGGTCGAGTCCACGCCCTCGTTGCGGAACACGCGGCCGATCTCGAACACGCGGTCGATGCCGCCGACGACGGCGCGCTTGAGGTACAGCTCGGTGGCGATGCGCAGGGTCATCGGCTGGTCGAACGCGTTGAGGTGCGTCTCGAAGGGACGTGCGAGGGCGCCGCCGTGGACCAGCTGGAGCATCGGGGTCTCCACCTCCACGTAGCCGTGGCCCTCGAGGGTGCGCCGCACCGCCGAGGTGACCTTGGCCCGGGTGTAGACCATGCGGCGGGCCTCCTCGCGCACGATCAGGTCCGCGTAGCGCTGGCGGACGCGGGTCTCCTCGTTCAGGTCCGCGTGCAGCACGGGCAGGGGGCGCAGCGCCTTGGAGGCCATCTCCCACGCCGAGGCCATGATGGACAGCTCGCCGCGGCGCGAGACGATCACCTCGCCGGTGACGGAGAGGAAGTCGCCCAGGTCCACGACCTTCTTCCACTCGGCCAGGGACTCCTCACCGACGGCGGCCAGGGACACCATGACCTGGAGGCGGACGGCCTCCCCGTCCGCGCCGGACTCCTGCAGGGTGGCGAAGCAGAGCTTGCCGGTGTTGCGGAGGAAGACGACGCGCCCGGTCACCGACACGGTCTCGCCCGAGGTCCAGTCGGGCTCGTGGCCGTCGAACCGCTCACGCACCTCGGCCAGCGCGTGGGTGCGCGGCACCTGCACGGGGTAGGCCTCGCGGCCCGAGGCGAGCAGCTGCTCACGCTTGGCGGCGCGGACGGCCTGCTGATCGTGGTGGTCGACGGCGGCGGAGGCGGAGTTCTGGGTGGTCACGGTCCCCGAGTCTACCGACGGCGCCCCGCCGGTCAGCCGCGCACCTCGGGGTTGACGAGGGCCGGGGCCTCCGCGCCCGTGGCCATGGCGATCGCGTTGCGCGCGGCCAGCTCGGCCATCGCGGCGCGGGTGTCCCGGGTGGCGGAGCCCAGATGCGGCAGGAGCATCACGTTCTCCAGCTCGGCCAGGCCCGGGGCGAGGGCGGGCTCGTCCTCGTAGACGTCCAGACCGGCGCCGAAGAGCCGCCCCTCGCGCAGGGCGGTGACGAGGGCCGCCTCGTCCACCACGGGCCCCCGGGCCGTGTTGACGAGGACGGCGTCGTCCTTCATCTTCGCGATCACGTCCGCATCCACGAGGTGATGGGTGTCGTCCGTCAGGGGCACGTGGAGGGACAGGACGTCCGCGACCTCGACGAGCTCCTCCCAGCGGACCTGACGGACGCGGCCGGCGAGGTCGCCGAGCTCCGCGGCCGCGACCTCCCGGTGCGCGGGCGGCCGCGGCGCGAACACGACCTCCATGCCGAAGGCGAGCGCACGCTCGGCCACCGCCTTGCCGATCCGCCCGAAACCGGCCAGGCCCAGGGTCGCGCCACGCACGTCCCGGCCCACGAGCAGGTCCGGCGCCCAGCCGTGGAAGCGTCCCTCGCGCACCATCCGCTCACCCTCGGGGGCACGGCGGGTCACCCCGAGGATCAGGAGCATCGCGATGTCCGCGGTGGCGTCCGTGAGCACGTCCGGGGTGTTGCCGACGGCGATCCCCCGCCGCGTCGCGGCGGCCACGTCCACGTTGTTGTAGCCGACCGCGTAGTTGGCGATGCCCCTGATCCGCGCGTCGGCGAGCACGTCGGCGGTGAACTTCTGGTCCAGGGCCGCGACGACGACGTCGTAGTCCCCCGAGGCCACCAGCCGCGCGAGCGCGGCGTCCCCTCCGACGTCGGCGCCGTCCACCACCTCTCCGGCCTCGCGCAGCATTCCGAGCCCGGGCTCAGGGAGGCGGGTCATGAGCAGGAAACGGGGGGTCACGGCGGGCCTCACTCTCGGATCGGGGCGGGGAGGACGCGGCGTCGTCCGGCGTGACCAGGCTAACCGCGGACGGCGGGTGCGGCCCGGGCCGACGCCCCTTATGATTGACTCTCGTCAATCATTGACTTATGTCAATCACCGCGCCGCCCCTCCCGCCGAAGGACCCCATGACCCCAACCTCCCCCGCCCCCGAGGCCGTCGCGCCGGCCGGCGCCCCCTCGCTCGAGCGCGCCGCCGCCGACGCCGCGCGCCACCGCTCCGTGCTCCAGGCCCTGACCGGCCTCCTGCTGGGCATGTTCGTCTCGATGATCGCCAACACGGTGGTCTCGACCTCGATGCCGGTGATCATCCACGACATCGGCGGCGACCAGACCGCCTACACCTGGGTCATCACCTCGGCCCTGCTCGCCACGGCCATCGCCACCCCGATCTGGGGCAAGCTGGCCGACCTCGTCAACCGCAAGGTCCTCTTCCAGGTCGCCCTGGCGATCTTCGTCGCCGCCTCCGCGGCGGCCGGGTTCACCCACGATCCGACCTTCCTGATCGTCTGCCGCACCGTGCAGGGCCTGGGCGGCGGCGGCCTCGTCGCGCTCAGCCAGGTGATCATGGCGGACATCATCAGCCCGCGTGAGCGCGGCCGCTACATGGGCCTGTTCGGCGCCGTGATGGCCGTGGCCACGGTGGGCGGCCCGCTCGCCGGCGGCGTGATCACCGACCTGTGGGGCTGGCGCTGGAACTTCTTCGTGGCGGTGCCCTTCGCCGTCGTCGCCCTGGTGATGGTGCAGCGCACCCTCCACCTCCCGCACCGCGAGCGCCAGAAGGTGTCCATCGACTACCTCGGCATCGTGTTCCTGACCGCGGCCACCGCGCTGCTGCTGATCTGGGTCACCAGCGCCGGTCGCGACTTCGACTGGGCCAGCACCACCACCGCGTGGATGCTCGGCGGCGCCGCCGTCGCCACCGTCCTGTTCGTCGTGACCGAGCTGCGCGTCGCCGAGCCGCTCATCCCGCTCACCCTCTTCCGCGACCGCACCTTCACCCTCGCGACGATCGCCTCGATCGCCACGGGCCTGGCCATGTTCGGCTCCTCCGTCTACCTGGCCCAGTACATGCAGCTGGCCCGCGGCGCGACGCCGACCCAGGCCGGCCTCATGACCATCCCGATGATCCTCGGCCTGCTCGTGTCCTCCACGGTGATCGGCGGCCTCATCACCCGCACCGGCGTGTGGAAGCGCTGGCTCGTGATCGGCGCCGTCCTGCTGATCGCCGGCACCGCCCTGCTCGGCACCCTGCACTACGACACCTCCTTCTGGCTGGTGTCCCTCTACATGTTCCTGCTCGGCGCCGGCGTCGGCATGACCATGCAGAACCTCGTGCTCGTGGTGCAGAACACCACCGACCCGCGGCAGATGGGCGTCGCCAGCTCCGGCGTCACCTTCTTCCGCACCCTGGGCGGCAGCATCGGTGTCGCCGTGATGGGCGCCGTGGTCTCCAACGTGGTCCCGGACCGCATCGAGGAGCGCCGCGCGGACCTCGCCGCGGCCCTGCGCAGCCTGGGCCCGGACGCCGCCGAGTGGTCCGAGAGCCTGCAGTCCAGCACCCTGCCACGCGTGGCAGAGATGCCCGACTCGCTGCGGGTGATCTTCGAGGACGTCTACGCGCAGGGCATCGCCCTCGCCTTCCTCGTGGCCGTGCCCCTCGCGATCGTCGCGCTGATCGCGATCCTGTTCCTGCCGAACATCCCGCTGGGTCGCATGACCACCTCCGAGCGCCTCCACGCCACCCGCGCCGACCTGGCCACCCACGCCACGGCCGAGGCCATGCAGACGCTGCCCGCGACCGGTCCGATCCCCGTGGTGACCGCGGCGCAGGGGCAGCATCCCGCCGAGGACCCGGAGGAGTCCCGGGCGGTGGCGGCCGAGCGCCCGGCGACGGCGTCGCCGGTGGCCGGCCGGCCCGTCGTCCCCGCGGCGCTGGCCGTGGCGGGGACGGCCCTGCTGGCGGCCGTCGTCACCGCGCTGGTCCGGGCCCGCCGTGGCTGACGGCGCCCCGGACCCGGGCAGAGGCGGCGACGACGCGGGCTTCGAGGCCGCCGTCCAGGGGCTCGAGCAGGCGTTCTCGCGTCTGGTCCTGCAGCACCGCCAGGTGATGGTCCGCTACGCGGCGGCCCTCAGCCCGGCCCTGTCCGTCGGGGCGATGAAGGCGTTCATGATGCTGGCCAACGAGGGGACCATGACGCCCTCGGCCGTGGCCGAGGGCCTGCTGGTGGACCGCGCCCAGGTCTCCCGCATGGTCCGCGACCTCGAGGCCGCCGGGCTGATCACCCGAGAGCCGGACCCGCGGGACCGCCGCTCCGCCCTCCTGAGCGCCAGCCCCGAGGGGCTCGCCCGCCTCGACGCGGTGCGCGGCGGCCCGGCGGGTCGCGGGCTGCGCGACGACCTGGCGCGCTGGGACCGCGAGGACATCCGGACGCTGACGCGCCTGCTGGACCGGCTGGCCGCCGAGCGTCAGACCCGGATGCAGGACCCCGCCGAGTCCGAGTGAGCCGCCGGCCGGACCCGCGGGCCCGGCCGGCGGGCGGGATCACCAGATGGTGACGCGCTCCTCCGGGGCCAGCCACATGGGATCCCCCTCGCGCGTGCCGAACGCCTCGTGGAAGGCGTCGATGTTCTTGACCACCTGGTTGCAGCGGAACTCGTTGGGCGAGTGCGGGTCCGAGGCGATGCGGGTGACCATGGCCTCCGGTCGCGTGAGCTGACGCCACACGGTGGCCCAGGCGGTGAAGAACTCGCGGTCCCCCGCCGCGGCGTCGAGGGAGGCGCCGTCGCCCTCGTCCCGCCAGATCTCCAAGGCGCGGTGGGCGATGCCCAGGCCGCCGAGGTCGCCGATGTTCTCCCCCAGGGTGAACTCGCCGTTGACGCGGTGGTCCGGGGCCTCGGCCGGGGAGAGCGCGTTGTACTGGGCCACCAGCCGGGAGGTGCGCTCGGTGAACGCCGCGCGGTCCTCCTCGGTCCACCAGTCCTCGAGCCGACCGGCGCCGTCGTACCGCGAGCCCTGGTCGTCGAAGCCGTGGCCGATCTCGTGGCCGATCACGGCGCCGATCGCCCCCAGGTTCGCGGCCATCGAGGCCTCGGGGTCGAAGAACGGGGGCTGCAGGATGGCGGCCGGGAAGACGATCGCGTTCTCGAGCGGGGAGTAGTACGCGTTCACCGTCTGCGGCGTGATGTGCCACTCCTCCGGGTCCGGCCCGTCCGCGATCTTGCGCAGGTCCCGCTCCCACTCGAGCTCCGAGGAGGAGCGGGCGTTGCCCAGCAGGTCGCCGGCGTGGACCTCGAGGGCGGAGTAGTCCAGCCACTTCGAGGGGTAGCCCACCATGGGGCGGAACATCGCCAGCTTCTCGAGCGCCCGCTGACGGGTCTCCTCGCCCATCCACTCGAGCTCCTCGATGGACCGGCGATAGGCCTCCTGGAGCAGGCCCACGAGCTCGTCCATCGCGGCCACGTGGCCCTGCGGGAAATGGCGGGCCACGTAGAGCTGCGCCACGTCCTCGCCGGCCGCCCCGTTGACGAACGCGACCGCGCGCTTCCAGCGGGGGCGGACCTCCTCGGTGCCGGCCAGGCGGCGGCCGTAGAAGGAGAAGTTCTCCTGCACGAACGCGTCCGGCAGGAAGCCGGCGAAGGAGCGCAGCACCTGCAGGATCAGCCAGTGACGCCAGTCCTCGAGGTCGGCGGCCTCGGGTCCCTCGAGCAGCCCCTGCACACCGGAGAGGAAGTCCGGCTGCCACACCACGACCTCCGCGGCGCGCTCGCCGGCGGCGTCCACGCCCTCGAGCCACGCGTCGGCCAGGGGGAAGAGCTCCGTCAGCCGGTCGTGGGTCATGGGGTTGTAGCGGGCCACGGCGTCCCGGCTGCGGACCAGGTCCCAGTGCAGGGCGGCGATGCGCTTCTCCAGCTCCACCACCCGGACGCCCAGCGCGGCGGCCTCGTCCCGGTCCGCGCCGATCCCGGCCAGCGCCAGCAGACGGCCGGTGTGCTCGGTGTACTGCTCGAGGATCTCGGCGTAGGCCTCGTCCCGGTAGTAGGACTCGTCCGGCAGGCCCAGGCCGCCCTGGAGCAGGTGCAGGAGCATGCGGTCCGGGTTCCCGGCGTCGTTGAGGGCGCCGGTGTTGATGAGGCCGGAGACGCCCTGGCGCTGCAGTCGCCCGGACAGGGCGAGCAGCTCCGCGGGGGTGGACACGGTGGCCACCGCCGCCAGGTCCGAGGCGATCGGCTCGAGGCCGCGGGCCTCCACGGTCTCGTCGTCCATGAACGAGGCGTACAGCGCGGCGATCCGGCGCTTGAGCTCCGGATGCTCCGTGCCCTCCGCGTCCTCCTCGTCCAGCGGGGCGAGCGGGACGTCCCGGTGCGCGCCGGCCGCGGCCGTGGCCTGCACGCGCGCCTGGGCGGGATCGAAGCCCGTGCCGACCTCGCGCACGGCGTCCTCGCACAGGTGCCGGACGGCGAGCTCGGCCGCGTCCCGCAGCTCGAGGAACGCGCCGTAGGCGCCCTGGTCCGCGGGGATCTCGTGGGTGTCCAGCCACCCGGCGTTGACGTGGCGGTACAGGTCCTCGCGCGGCGACGGGACTTCGGGCTCGGCGGTGGCGGTCACGGCGGATCCTCCTGGACGTGGGGGTGGACGGTCTCGCACGGCACTCTAGCCGTGACACCGGACACGACGACGGGCACCGCACCCTGGCCGGGTGCGTGCCCGTCGTCGAGGGGACGGCCGGCCCGGAGGCCGCCGTCGGGAGGCGGGGGTCAGCCGACCTCGGCGGCCAGCTTCGCGAGCGACTCCTCCATCTGCTCCTCGGACACCATCGGGAAGAGGTTCTTCGCCAGCAGCTCCGGGTCGGTCACGGCGGTCCAGTCGTAGGTGAGGGACACGACCGTGCTGCCGGAGCCGTTGTCCTCGAGCCGGTAGACCCACTGCCAACCCTTGGGCTCGGTGCCGGCGGGGGCGGTCTTCCAGCCGACCAGCTTGTTCGGGTCGTAGGCGACCACGTGATTGTCGGTCTGGTAGTCGCCACCCATGTGCTCCGCGTGCATGTTCATGGTGAACACGTCGCCGACCTTCTGGATGCGCTGGGTCTTGTCGTCGGACTGCACCATGCCCGAGCCGTCGAACTTCGCGTGGTTCGCGGGCAGGGTCAGGAAGTCGAACACGTCCTTGGCGGACGCGTCGATGGTCCGGGTGACGGTCTGCTGGGTCTCGCCGTGGGCGGTCTTGTTCATCTCGGTCATGGGATCAACCTAGGCACGGGGCCGGGGCGGTCGACAAGGTCTGGGGCTCAGTCCGGCACGTTGCGCCCACGCCGGAACGCGGACACGCTGCGGTGGCCGGCCACGCTGAACCGCCACGGGAAGCGCACGGAGCCGCCCTCCCCCGAGACGCCGACGCGCGGGCCCGTCACGACCTCGATCGGCGGCTCGGCCGGATCGCGGGGCGCGGGCGGGGCCAGGAGGAAGCGGGCGGGCGCGGCCGGCGCGGCGAGGCGGGCCGGGGTGCCGCCGTCGTCGGCCACCTCCGGCAACGCGGCGACGATCTCCACGGGCGCGTGGCCCATCTCCAGGGTGATGCCGAGGCCCTGGCCGAGGTTCCCCGGGCCGGAGAGCAGCTTGAGGCCGGTGTCCCGGCCACGGCGGGCCACCGCGAGGTCCCCTCCCGCGAGCACCTCGGCCGCACGCAGCAGCACACCGCCGGCCTCCCCCTCGGGGTGGCCCACCAGGTTCAGGCAGCGGTGGATGCCATAGTTCAGGTACACATACGTACGCCGCGGCGGCCCGAACAGCGCGGCATTGCGCTCGGTGCGACCGCGGAACGAGTGGGCGCCGGGGTCCGCGCCCGCGTTCCCGTACGCCTCGGTCTCGGTCAGCCGCACGGTGACGGCGCCGTCCGGGGCGACGACGGTCAGCCGGCACCCCAGCAGCGTCGCGGCGAGCGCGGGCGAGGGGCCGTCGAAGGCGGCGGCGAGACGCTCCGGGGTCACGGCAGCGGCCCCGCGGCGGGCAGCACCATGGTGTCGATCAACCGGACGGGCGGCACGTGCGCGGCCACGAGGGCGAGGGCCTCGCGGCGCAGCGGCTGGCACAGCAGCTCCGGACCGAGCTCGGCGAAGGTGTCCCGGTCCACCACCACGAGGTGGTCCAGCTCGACGCCCGGCTCGTCCTCGACCATCCGGCGAGCGGCCTGGACGTCGACGGGCTCACCGGCCGCCGCGGCGTCGGCCAGGGAGCGCAGGGCGCGGCTGAGGACGAGCGCGTGCTCCAGGCCCGCGGCGTCCAGGCGGGTGTTGCGGCTGGAGAGCGCGAGGCCCTCGGGCGAGCGGACGATGGGTACGGCGCGGACGTCGACGTCGATGTCCAGGTCCGTGGCCAGGCGGCGCAGGACGGTGAGCTGCTGCGCGTCCTTCTGGCCGAAGTAGCTGCGCAGGGCCGGCACCGCCGGGCGCACGATGTTCCACAGCTTCGCCACGACGGTGGCCACGCCGTCGAAGTGGCCCGGGCGGGAGGCGCCCTCGAGGACCTCCCCCATGCGGCCGGCGGAGACGGTGACGATCGGCGCGTCCGGGTAGCCCGGGTACATCTCCTGCACGTCCGGGGCGAACACGACGTCGGCGCCCGCCGCCGCCAGCAGGTCCAGGTCCGCGTCCAGGGTGCGCGGATAGTGCTCCAGGTCGGCCGGATCGCCGAACTGGAGCGGGTTCACGAAGATGCTGACCGCGACGACGTCGTTCTCGGCGCGGGCCCGCCGCACCAGGGCCGCGTGGCCGCCGTGGAGGGCGCCCATCGTGGGGATCAGGCCGACGGTGACGGGCTCGGCGTCGCCGTCGTCCGTGGCGTGGGCGACGAGCTCACGGAGAGCGGAGCGCATCTCGGCGACGGTCCGGGCCAGACGCGGGCGCGCGGAGACGCCGTCGGCCTCGGCCGTCACGGGAGCGGGGAGGGCGTCCTCGAGGGTCAGGCCGGTGCCGGCGGGGACGGGGCGCTGGTCGGGGACGCGGTCGAGAGGGGTCACCCTCCGAGTCTAGGCACGGGGCCTCGGGGAGGACTTCCGCCTCACCACGCGCATCTGGTCCAAGGCCTGAGCCGCGGGCCGGATTCGGCCCCGCCACGCGCGACGCCGGCCGGTCCCGTCAACGGGACCGGCCGGCGTCGTGCTCGAGTCGGGCTCAGGCGTCCTTCGCGGTGTCCTTCACCTGGCGGGCGGCGTCCTGGGACTCCGCCTTGAGGCCCTGCGCCGTGTCCGTGCCCTGCTCCTTGAGGTGGGAAGCGGCCTCGGCGGCCGACTCCTTCACGCTCCCGGCGGCCTCGCGGGCGGCGGGCTCGAGGTCCTCGCGCAGCTGCTGGGCGGCCTGCTTGGCCTCGTCCACCAGCGGGGCGGCCTGGTCCTTGAGGCCCTCCGCGGCGCGCTGCTCCGCGCGTGAGGCGGGGATCAGCGAGCTGAGCAGCAGGCCGGCACCGAAGGCGATCAGCCCGGCGGCCAACGGGTTGCCCGCGGTGCGGCCGCGCAGCTGAGCCGGGGCCTGGTGCAGGGCGTGCTGGGCGTCGTCGGCCCACTCGGACACCCGGTCGCCGGCGTCGCCCAGGCGGTCCTGGGCCTGGCCGGCCGCGTCGTACGCGGAGGCCCGGGCGTCGTCGATCACCCCGTGGGCGCGATCGCCCAGCGAGGGCTCGTGGCGGTGCTGCTCCGGGGAGCCCATGATGTTCTCCTTCGCGTGGATGAAGCCGTCCTTGATGCGGTTGGTCTGCCGGGACACGGCCTTCGTGGGGCTCACCTTCTCGGCGAGGGCGTCCACGTCCTGGCCGAGCTCGCGGCGCGTACGCTCGATGTCGGCGCGGATCTCATCGGGGTTGTTGCTCGTGGTCATCGCGTCTCCTTCGCGGGGTTCAGGGTCTCGGGGATCTCCTGAAGCGTCTCCTGGGTCTGCGGCAGACCCTTGATCTTCTCGATGTCCTTCTTGCCCTGCACGGCCAGCACGGCCGCCACGACGCCCCACAGCACGGCCACGATCAGCGCGGCCCAGCCGATCGGCAGGAACACGTCGAGCAGGTGCATCAGGGCGAGGGACAGGAACATCAGCAGGAAGAAGCCGCCGACGGCGGCGCCGGCCAGCAGCCCCGCCCCCTTGCCGGCCTTCTTCGCGGACTCGGTGGCCTCGGCCTTGGCCAGGGCGATCTCCTGGCTGACCAGCGTCGACAGCTTGGCCGACAGGCTCTGGAACATCTCGCCGAGGCTCTCGTGCTCGGCGCGGAACTCCGCCTGCGTGGGCGGCGGGGTGTGCGCGCCGGAGTGCGGCGTCGCGTCGCGGAACGGTTCGTGGGCGGTGCTCATGCGTCACCCCCGGGCCGGGTCTGGTCGAACGGCCGCTCGGCGGTCAGGCCCTGCTGGACCGGCGCCTGCGTGCCGTACGGGGTGTCCCCGACGCCGGCCGCGCGGCGGGGCCCGGCGCCGTCCGTGACGCGGCCATCGGCCTGGGAGAGCGAATCGCTCGAGTAGGCCGGGGCCTGCGAGTCCAGGTGGTGCGGGGTCACGTCGGCGTGCACCGCGTCCGGACGGGTCTCGCGACGGCGCGGCGCGGTGGAGGCGGCGGAGCCGGGCTGGGCGGCGTCGCGGATGCCGCGCGTCAGTCGACCGGCCACCAGCCCGGCGCCCAGGGCGAGGGCCAGGAACGTGCCCGGGCGGCGAGCGGCGAAGCCGCGCACGTCCTGCAGCAGGTCCTGCGGGGAAGCGGTCTCCAGGCGCTGGGTCAGGGCCTCGGCACGGTCCGCCACCGAGGCGACGCCCTGGCGCACCAGGTCGGTCTGCGGCTGCTCACCGGAGACCACGCGGTGCAGGTCGTCGGTGTAGCTGCGCACCTGGCCCGCGAGCCGCTCCTGCTGGGTCTGCACCTGCGCGCCGACCTGCTCCTGGGCGGAGCCGACCAGCGACTGCACCTGGTCAGCGGCCTCGTCCTTCACCTGGCCGGCCTCGTGCTTGGCGGTGGCCGCGAGGTCCTGGGCCTTGTCCTTGGCGTCGTGGGCCACGGCCTTCGCCTGGCCCTGGGCCTCGCCCGCGGCCTGCTGGGCCTTGTCCTTCGCCTGGTCCTTGGCGTCACGGCCCTCGGCTGAGGAGCCGTGGGCGTTCTTCGGCGTGTTCGTCGTCATGCTGTGCCTTCCTTCGTCCGGGTCGGCGGCCCTCATGGCCGGCCCTTCTGGCCGTCCACGTCACCGGGCCCACCGGTCTTGAGCGCCAAGGTAAGCACCGCCGGGACCGTGCCGGAAGACCTCGGGTCCGCCGGGATCGTCTCCGGTCAGGACGGGGTCAGCGCGCCTTCAGGCCCCGCTGGGCGGTCTTGCCGACGCCCCGGCCCGGGTGCTCCTTCTTGCCCTGCATCCAGGTGTCCACGGCCTGCACGCCGAGGTCGGGGTGGTCGGTGAAGAAGCCGTCGATGCCGGCGTCGAGGAACGGCTGGATCATGCCGACCATGTCGCCCCGCGCGTTCGGGTCCGTGGAGGAGCGGAACTCCGTGTAGAGGAACTGGTTCTCGGCGCGGAAGGTGTACGGCACCACCTCAAGGCCCGCGCGGTGGGCGAGGGAGACGAACGCGGTCTCCTCGCCCATCGAGCCGTCCTTCTCCTTGGTGATGATCTGCGCGAAGGCCGGGCCGAGCGTGTCGACGCCGGCCGCGCGGACCTCGCGCATGCCCGCGGCGGTCTCGTAGAAGTCGTAGTCGCGGAGTTCGTCGCCGGCGGCCACGGAGTCATAGGGTGCGCCGGTGACGCTGGAGAGGAACACCGTCTCGGCCTTGAGGCCGAGGTTCTCGTTGAGATCGCGCAGGTTGGCGAGCTCGAAGGACTGCACGGTGGCGGGGGCGTTGCGCTTGTTCAGGCCGTGCTCGTCGAGCAGCTCGACGACGCGCTCCTCCATGGACAGGCCGATGGAGTCGAAGTAGGTGGGGTGCTTGATCTCGGGGATGACGCCGATCTCGCGGCCGTACCGGGCAGAGAGGCGCTCCCGCAGCTCGAGCACCTCCTCGAAGGTGGGCACCTGGTACCGGCCGTCGTAGGACGCGGACTCGGGGCGGACCTGCGGCAGGCGCTCCTTGGCGCGCAGGGTCTTGAGCTCGGCGAGGGTGAAGTCCTCGGTGAACCAGCCGGTGAGGGCCACGCCGTCGACGACCTTGGTGGTCCTGCGGTCCGCGAACTCGGGTCGCTGGGCGACGTCCGTGGTGCCGTCGATCAGGTTCTCGTGGCGGACCACGAGCACGCCGTCCTTGGTGGAGACCAGGTCCGGCTCGATCACGTCCGCACCCTGGGCGGCGGCCAGCTCGTAGGCGGCCAGGGTGTGCTCGGGGCGGTAGCCGGAGGCGCCACGGTGGCCCACGACCTCGGGGCGCGCCACGGGCTTGCCCGTGACGGACTGCGCGGCGGCCGGGGCCGTCGGTGCGGCGGGGGCGGCGACGGCCGGGGCGGCCAGCGGGGCGCTGACGGCGACGGCGGCGGCGAGGGCCACGAGGCCTCGGGCGGCGTGACGACGGACGGAGGTCATGGGACGGTCCTTTCCGGGAGGGGGATGACCGCTCCAGTGGGCCAGATCCGGGTGTCGGCCGGGTGGCCCCCCTCCGGCCACAGACGGCCCGTCCGGTGAACAGCCGGTGACGGTTCCAGGCGCGGCACGGTCACGCAGCGCCGCGCCCGGCCGCGAGGACAGATCGGATCGGCGTCAGCCGACGGCGAGTGCCCCAAGGACGATCACAGCGACGGCCAGTACAGGGATCACGAGTGTGATCATCGCCACGTCCTTGTACGACTCGCGGTGCGTCATGCCACACACGAGGAGCAGAGTGATCACGGCCCCGTTGTGGGGCATCGAGTCGAGACCTCCGGATGCCATCGCGGTGACTCGGTGGAGCAACTCGAGGCTGTAGCCCTGCTCGACCGCCAGAGACCGGAGGTCCTCGCCGATGGCGTTCAACGCGATCGTCATGCCGCCCGAGGCCGAGCCCGTGATGCCGGCGATGACCGAAGTGGAGATCGCCGTCGCCGCCAGGGCGTTCATGCCGGGCGCCAGGATGCCGTTCTTGACGATGGCGAAGGCCGGCAGAGAGGCGATCACCGCTCCGTAGCCCACCTCCGACGCGGTGCTGAAGATGGGCACCAGTGACCGCTGGGCACCCACGATGAAGTTCTCCCAGATCACACGCAGATGGCGGAGGTTGAGCAGGACGATGATCGCCACGGCGGCCAGCAGTGCCGAGAGGACGGCCCAGACCGCAGACCGGCCGGCCAGAGTGGCCCCACCGTACTTCTCCTCCTGGAGATACCCCCAGTCCATGGCCGGGAAGACAACCGTCGTCGCCAGCAGGTTGACCACGAAGACCGCCAGGATCGGCAGGAAGGGCAGCAGCGCGTTCCGTGGCTCGGGAAGGAGCACCTCCCCGGCCTCGGACTCCTTCACCAGAGTGCCGACGGCGGCGTCACCGGTCGGGCCGGCGGCCTTCCCCGCGTTCGCCTCGCCCACGCCCGCTGCCCGCTCCAGGTCGGTCAGGTGGCCGAACCGTTCCCCTGCCGCGACGAGCCGTCCGACCCGGAAGTGCAGCCAAAGCAGGCCGAGGCCGAGCATCAGGACGCTTCCCACCACGCCGACGATCGGCGCGGCAAACGTGCCTGTGCCGAAGAACTGCCCCGGGATGATGTTCTGGATCTGAGGCGTCCCCGGGACGGCCGTCATCGTGAAGGTCAGGATGCCCAGCGCGATCGTGGCGGGGATCATCCGCCGCGGCAGGTCAGCCATCCGGAAGAGTTCCTTCGCGAGGGGGAACATCACGAACACGGCCACGAACACACTCACGCCGCCATACGTCAGGATGGCGGCGGTGAACACCGTCGCCAGGATGGCCCGCTGAGGGCGCAGCCACCGGGTGATGACCTGGGCGACGGCGCGGGCGTACCCGGTGATCGACATCAGCCGTCCGAAGATCGCTCCGGTCACGAAGATCGGGAAGTAGCTGGTGATGAACTTGCCCAGCGCGGGCATGAAGATGTCCGTGTATGTCGCCAGGAACGGCGCCCCCGAGAAGACCATCGCCACGGCGGCGCACACCGGGGCCGCGATGACCACCGAGGTCCCCCGGTAGGCCATGGTGATGAGGAGGAGCAAGGAGAGGATGATGCCCAGGAATCCGATGATCATGGAGTGTTCATCTCACGAGGTTGTCAGTGAGCCGACGGCTCAGTGGGAGGGGAACCCGAGGTCGACTTGGGACTCGCTGGCCTCGGGCCAACGAGAGGAGACGACCTTTCGCCGGGTGTAGAAGTTGAACCCCTCGGGGCCGTACATGTGCGTGTCCCCGAACAGCGAGTCCTTCCAGCCTCCGAAACTGAACGAGCCCACCGGGACGGGGATCGGGATGTTCACCCCGACCATGCCGACTTCGATGTCGTACTCGAACGAGCGCACGGTCTTCCCATCGCGGGTGAACACCGACGTGCCGTTCGCGAACCGGTTCTCGTTGATCAGGTCGACCGCGTCCTCATACGTGTCCACGCGCACGATCGCCAGCACGGGGCCGAAGATCTCGTCGTCGTAGACCTTCATGCCCGGCCGGACATGGTCGACGATGCTGGGCCCAATGAAGAAGCCCTCGGTCGGCACGTCGTGGGTCCTCCCGTCCAGCACGAGCGTTCCACCCTCCTGCGCGGCGCCGTCCACATAGGACGTGACCCGCTCCAGCGCGTCGCGGGTGATGAGCGGGCCCATCTCGGCTTCGGGCTGGTCGCCCGGACGGACGACGAGTGCCCGGGCCAGTTCCGTGACCCGGTCGACGAACTGGTCGGCGATGTCGCCCACCACCACCGCCACCGAGATCGCCATGCAGCGCTCGCCGGCAGAACCGAAGGCGGCCGAGACAGCCGCGGCGGCCGCGCTCTCGAGGTCGGCGTCCGGCATGACGACCATGTGGTTCTTGGCCCCGCCCAAAGCCTGAACGCGCTTCCCCTCGTTCGCGGCCGTCGTGTAGATGTGATGGGCCACCGGCGTCGAACCCACAAAGGAGACAGCCTTGACCTGCGGGTGGCTGAGGAGCGCGTCCACCGCCTCCTTGTCGCCGTGGACGACATTCAGGATGCCCTCGGGCAGGCCCGCCTCCAGAAAGACCTCAGCCAGCCAGTTGGCGGCTGAAGGGTCGCGCTCGCTCGGCTTGAGGACGACGGCGTTGCCGGCAGCGATCGCCGTGGTGAACATCCAGAGCGGCACCATGGCAGGGAAGTTGAAGGGCGTGATGCACGCAACCACCCCCACCGGCTGCCGGATCTGCTTGACGTCGACACCGTCGGCCACCTGCTCGGCGAACTCCCCCTTCATGTGGTGCAGGAGCCCGGCGCAGAACTCGACGTTCTCCATCCCCCGCGCGATCTCGCCGAGTGCGTCGGAGTGGACCTTGCCGTGTTCTCTCGTGATGATCCGAGCCAGCTCGTCCTTCCGCGCGTCGATGATTTCCCGGGCCCGAAACATGATCTTCGAACGCTTCACCAACCCGACGCGCCGCCACTCCCGCTGTGCGCGCACCGCGTCCCGCACGGCTTCGTCGACCCGAGACGCCGGCGCCTGGACGAGCTCAGCGATCTGCTGGCCCGTCGCCGGGTTGTAAACGGGGGTGGTGCGGTCGCCGCCCCGAGCCTTCCCCCCGATGAAGTGTTCGATGACGGTGGTCTTTCCTGCGGACATGGTGGTCATGCTCAGCTCCTGCGTGTATGCGTGGAATCGTTCAGATCTCGGCCTGGCTCTTGCCAGGCGTCACGTACTTCACGACGAGGGTGCAGTCCTTGTCACCCAGGCCTTCGTCACGCAGCCGGTGCAGTTGCTCTTGGGCGAGAGACGCCGCCTCGAGGTGAAGGCCAGCGGCCTTTCCCGCATCCACCGCCAAGGTGACGTCCTTGATGGCCAGGTCCGCTCGGAAGCTGGCCTCGAAGTTGTTGTTGGCGGCGGCACTCGGAACGACCCCCGCGACGGGATACCACGTCTGCTGCGACCAGGACATGCCGGATGAGGCCGTCGTGATCTCCCAAAAGGTCTTCGGGTCCAGTCCCAGGTGTTTCGCGAGCTGGGACCCTTCGGACGCCGCCATCTGCGTGATGAACAGCATCATGTTGTTGGCGATTTTGGCGGCGATGCCCGCCGTCGGCCCGCCCGCGGCGAACGCCTTGCCCGACATCGGCTTCACGTGCTCCAGGGCTTCGGCGACATCGGCCTCGCTTCCGCCGATCATGAACGCGAGGGTCGCGGCAGCGGCCCCGGACGTGCCCCCGCTCACCGGGGCATCGACGAAGCGCACGCCGTGCTTGGGCGCTTCCTCGTGACACCAGCGGGACGTCTCGATGTCCACGGTGGACGAGTCCATGATGAGCGTCCCCGGACGTGCGTTGCTGAACACCCCGCCGTCCTGGGAGAGCACGTCGCGCACGTGCTGGCCCTTCGGAAGCATCGTCACCACCACGTCGGCGTCGGCAACCGCCTCCGCAATGGAGCCGACGACGTCCACGCCCACCTTCCGCGCGTCCTCCCGCGCCGCGTCACTCAGGTCGTAGCCCCTGACTGGATGGCCGGACGCGACCAGGTTGCCAGCCATGGGTGCACCCATGTTCCCGAGTCCGATCCAAGCGAAACGAGTCATCTCAATCCAGCCTCCTGCGTTGCTGTCCTGTGGTGCAGCTCACACTAAGGGGGGTGCGTGCGGGTATCAATGCATCTTCGAGAGGGGAAATTGCACGGATGATGTGCATTCGTGCATCATCAGCCGATGGAGCGCTGGAAAGCCGTCACCCAGATGGAAGGGCTGGTCACCCTCCTCCTCGTCGTCCGAGAGGGTCGCCTCGATGCAGCCGCGGAGGAACTGCAGGTGAATCGGACGACGGTCACACGCCGCTTGAAGGCGCTCGAGGCGGCCCTGGGCGGCCGGGTCGTCGTCCGGGGTCCTGCAGGGATGGAGGTGACGCCACTGGGCGAAGAAGCGCTCGCTGCCGCGCGCGCGCTCGAAGCCGCCGTGGAGCCTCTGACGGGTCGGCACCGAGGCGACCTCCACGGGGTCATCCGTCTCGGAGTTCCCGAGGCGTTCGCCGTGGCATTCGCGGCGCCGAGCATCGCCGAGCTCCAAACCGCTCATCCCCGCCTGCAGGTCCAGATCCGGACGAACCCGGCGCGGGGCCGCATGTCACACACGGACCTGGACATGGTGGTCACCGTCGGCCACCCCGGGCAGTCCCGTGCCCTGACCCGCTTCCTCCGCGACTACGAACTCCGGCTCTACGCGTCCGAGGACTACGTCCGACGGCACGGTGCTCCACAGGACCTGGCCGACCTGGGCGACCACCCGCTCGTCTACTACGTGGAGACGGAACTGAGCACCGAATCCCTGGACGCCGCGCGCGAATCGCTTCGACACATGCGGACCGGTGCCAGCTCGACCAGTGTCATGGCCCAAGTGGCGGCGACCCGGGCCGGGGCCGGCATCGGGCTGCTGCCCGACTTCTGCGCAGGCGATGACCCCGACCTGGTCCCCATCCTGCCGAACGTCTTCCGCCACCGGATGGAGTACTGGCTCATGGTCACGGTCGAGGCATGGCGCAATCCGACGGTCCGCGCTGTGCACGAGCGCCTAGCCCTGCACCAGGCCTGACGTGCTCCAGCGCCGCGGCGGCCACACCCGGCGGCTCAGCCCGCCGTCGACGACGGCCGCGTCAGTCCCAGCGTCTCCGGGGCCGTCGGGGCGCCGTCGCCGAGGACGTGCTCGCCCAGGAAGCCGAGGACGACCTCGTACCAGACCTTCGCGTGCTGCGGGGCGAGGATCCAGTGGTTCTCGTGCGGGAAGTAGAGGAACCGGTGGTCGGTGGTGCCGTCCGCGGCGGCCGGCCGCCCGGACTTCGCCAGCAGGTCCGACCACAGGCGCAGCCCCTCGCCGATCGGCACGCGGTAGTCCTTGTCGCCGTGGATGACGAGCATCGGAGAGACGATCTCCCCCACGAACCGGTGCGGAGAGTTCTCCTGCTGCATCTGCTCGTCCATCTCGCGGGCCCAGTAGAACGCGGCGTCCGTCGTCGGGCCGAAGCCGTCCAGCGCCCACAGCGAGGCGTGCGTGACCACGCACCGGAACCGATCGGTGTGCCCGGCCACCCAGTTCGCCATGTAGCCGCCGAACGAGCCGCCCATGGCGGCGGTGCGGTCGCCGTCGACGTCCTCACGCGCCACGACGGCGTCCGTGAGCGCCATCAGGTCCGTGTAGGGCGCCTGACCCCAGCGGCCCCAGCCGCGTTCGATGAAGTCCTGGCCGTAGCCCGTGGACAGCGCCGGGTCCGGCAGCAGCACCGCGTAGCCGCGCGCCGCCATGATCCACGGGGTCCAGCGCCAGCTCCACGCGTTCCACGAGCCCAGCGGACCGCCGTGGATCCACAGCAGCAGCGGGTGGCCGCCGGCCGGCGGCTCCCCCTCGGGGAGCACGAGCCAGCCGCGCACGCGCGTGCCGTCCTCGGCGACGGTCTCCACGTCCTCGAGGGTGCCCGGGATCGCGGGGCGCTCCACGGGGTTCGGCAGGCGCCTGGCCTCGCCCGTGGCCAGGTCGATCCGCGCCACCTCCGGCGGGAACAGGTAGGAGGAGCGGACGCCGTAGGCCGTGGCCCCGTCCGGGGAGAGCACGACGTCGGTCCACGCCTCGTCCTCCCGGGTCACCTGCGCGACGGCGCCGGTGGCCACCTCGATGCGGAACACCGGGCGGCGACCCTCGGAGTCCGCGAGCGCGATCACCGCGGAGTCGTCCGGCAGCCACGCGACGACGTCGGCCCACCGGTCCCAGCCGTGGGCCAGGGGCGTGGTCTGGCCCGTGGCCGTGTCCATCACATACAGGCGCGGGTGCACGGCGGAGTGCGGCGTGGAGTCGAGGGTGCGGACGACGACGGCGCGCGTGCCGTCGTGGCTGACGGGACCGACGGAGACGTCCTCGCCGGGGACGTCGTGCAGGACGCGGTGCTCGCCCGTGGCCAGGTCCACGCGCACCACCGTGCCCTCGCGCACGTTGCCGCGGGCCTCGGCGGTGGCGGCCGTGGTGATCAGGAACGAGCCGTCCGGGGCCACCTGCGCGCCGATCCCGAACGCGTGGGAGCGCGGGAAGCCGGAGACGTGGCGCAGGTGGTGCGCGACGTCGTCGGCCTCGGGAGCCAGGCCGGAGGCGGCGGGGCCGGGCTCGGCGACGTCGGCGTCGGTGGCGGGCTCGCCCTGCGGGTCCGGGCCGGGCTCGAGGACGAAGAGCTCGGGGCGGGCGGGGCCGAGGTCGTGGTCCCAGAAGCGGATGGGGTAGCCGGTGTGCAGGATGGCGTCCACGCCGGCGTCCTTGCGGGTCTGCGCGAGGGCCGCGTGCTCGGCCTCGGTGGTCGCGCCGAGCAGCCGGTCCGCCGTGACGACCACGCGGTCCGCTGCGGACGCGCACGTGACCGCGGCGACGCCGCCCGGGCGGGAGAGCACCACGCGCGCCTCGCCGCCCCGGGCCGGCAGGGCCCACAGGGCGCTGCGCTTCTCGGCCTCGGCGTCGGCGGGGTCGGGACGGGCGGAGGTGAAGAAGAGGGTGCCGTCCGCGGCGAACTGCGCGCCGGCCTCGCCCTCGCGGGAGCGGGTCAGGCGGTGGGCGGGGCGCTCGCCCGCGGGGTCGACCTCCCAGAGGGCGGTGGCGTAGCCGGTGCCCTTCGCGTCACGGGTGGCGACGGTGGTCACCAGGCGGGCGCCGTCCGGGCTGAGGGTGAGACCGGCGACGCGCGGCAGGGCGGTGAAGGCGTCGAGGTCGTGGAAGGGGGTGGCGGGGGTGTCCGCGGTGTCCGGGGTGGAGGTCATGCGTTCGTTTCTATCGGCCCGCACGTGATCCGGGCAACACGGAGGGCGGCGGGGTGGTGGCATCGACGGCGGGCCGCCCCGGTGCCCGCCGCGCCTCAGGCGCCGGGCAGCGTGCCGGCGTCGGCCCGCATCTGCTGGAGCTGCTCGCCGAGCCAGTCGACGTACCCGCCCATCCACTCCCCCGTGGCCTGGTCGTTCCAGCTCTGGCCGACCACCGGCTGCGGGAAGACGACGGCGTCCGAGAGGGTGTCCCGCAGCGCGAGGGCGGGCCCCTCCTCATCCGCGACCGTCACCCACTGCATGCCGTGGCGCGCGCCCAGGTGCTCGCCGAGCAGCACCGCGACGACGTCCAGCAGCACCGCCAGCTCCTCGGGGTCCAGCTCCTCGGCCTCGGCCTGCGAGCGGGCCAGCACGGCGTCGTAGTAGGCGGCGACCGCGTCCAGGTCCAGGTGGTCCACGCCCTCCTGCGCGGCGAAGTCGCGACGGACGCGCACCCACTCCCGCTCGGGCTCGGTCAGGGGGCTCATCTCGGGCTGGTCGGTCATGGCCTCCATCCTGCCAGGCGCGTCGGGCGCCGTCGTCGCCGGAACAGACGGTGCCAGCCGCGCTTTCGTTCGGGAAACGGCGGCGTGTCGCAGCGCTTTCGTTCGGGAAACGGCGAGGAACCGGGGGGACACACCGCCGGAGGCCTCCGACCCTCCAGCGGGACCACTCGTGGACGCACCCGATGCCGCCCCGCCGGCGACGAGCCGAGCGTGCGGGCCGTCGTCGTCCGCCGCCCCCGCCCGGACTTGAGACACTGGCCCCATGCGCATCATGACCGTCTGCCTGGGGAACATCTGCCGCTCGCCCGCCGCCGAGGCCGTGCTGAACCGCAAGCTCGCGGAGGCCGGTCTCGACGACGTCGAGGTCACCTCCGCCGGCACGTCCGACGAGCACGTGGGCGCCCGGCCGCATCACCTCACCCGCGAGGTCGGCGGGGAACTGGGCTACGAGTTCCCGACGGTGGGGGTGCAGCTGTCCGCCGACCTCGTGGACGACGCCGACCTGATCCTGGTGATGGACGAGGCCAACCTCGCCGACGCGCGGCGGCTCGCGACCACGGACGAGCAGCGGGACCGGATCCACCTGATGGGCGAGTTCGCGTCGGATGCGGACCGCGCCGGGGTGCGCGAGGTCCCCGATCCGTACGGGTATCCGCGGCCGCAGTTCGAGGAGATGTACCGGCAGATCGAGGACGCGGCAGACGGCGTCGTCGCCGCGATCCGCGACGGGCGCCTCTGACGGACGGGGCGCGGTCCCGGGGTCCCGTCCCAGCGACGCGAACGCCGTCGGAGGCGGCCGTTTCACGAACGAAAACGGCCTGAGACCCGCCGTTTCCCGAACGAAAGCGGCCTGGGACCCGCCGTTTCCCGAACGAAAGCGGGGGCGGCGGGGGTCGGTCAGTCGTCGTGGGGGTCGTCGGAGTCGTCGAGGACCTCTCGCAGCCGCGCCGCCGTGTCCGCGCGCAGGGCGCCGCGGGTCTCGGCGCGGTCGGTCGTCGCGCGGGCGAGGGTCTCCCACACGGCCCGCACGTCCGCCGACAGTCCCCCGGCCTCGAGCTCGCCGAGGGTCTCACGGTGGGTCCGCAGCGTGTCGACGTCGCCGCGGGCCACGGGGCCGGTGAGGGCGCCGTCGCCGTCGGTGAGCGCGTTCTCCAGCGCGGCGGTCATGAGCGAGCGCAGCACCCGCTCCGGGTCGGCCACCCCGATCGTCTCGAGGATCTGACGGGCCTGCGCCGTCAGCGTCACCAGGTGGTTCGACCCGTGGGACAGCGCCAGGTGGTAGGCCGCCCGGTCGGCCTCCTTCACGACCACGGGCTCGCCGCCCATCTCCACCACGAGCGCCTGGGCCACGGGCAGCACCACGGGGTCCGCGGTCACGCCGAACACGCAGTCCTGCAGCCGGGCGACGTCGAGGCTCAGCCCCGTGAACGTCATGGCCGGGTGGATCGCCAGGGGGATCGCCCCGTGCGCGCGCACCGGCTCCATCACCCCCACCCCGTAGCGGCCGGAGGTGTGCACGAGCAGGTGGCCGGTCTGCACGTGGCCCGCGGCGGCCAGGCCGGCCACGAGCTCGCCCAGCGCGTCGTCCGGGACGGCGAAGACGACCATCTCGGAGCGGCGCAGGATCTCGGGGATCTCCAGGACGGGCACGCCCGGCAGGAGCATCTCCGCGCGGTCCCGCGAGGCCTCGGAGACGGCGTGCACGCCCGTGATCGTGTGGCCCGCAGCCCGCAGCGCCGAGCCCAGCACGGCCCCCACTCGACCCGCGCTCACCACGCCGACGCCCAGCCGCCCGGGCCGCTGCGCCGGGTCATGCGGGTCCAGGCTCAGGTCGAGTCCGCCGGTCATCGCTCCTCCTCGCCGCGCACGGCGGGGACGTGCGCCCCGCTCTCCTCCCCGACGACGGCGCCGCCGACGACGCCGGCCCGGGCCAGTTCGCGGCGGCCCACCTCGGTGGCCGCGACCTCGCGCGTGCGCTGCTCGAAGCGGGCCAGCTCCTCGGGGCGCATCCACTGGTCGCGGTCGGCGAGGCGACGCGAGACGGCCGCGTGCCGGGCCTCCCGGGCGTACAGGTCCACGGCCACGTCCTCGTCGAGGTCGCGGACCACGGCGTTCGCCCCCGCGACCCACACGCGCACCGTGGCCAGGCCCAGGCGTCGCTGCACCGGGCCCTGCGCCAGCTCGGCCGCCTGCATGCGCTCGTGCTGGAGGGTCTGCAGCCGGCGGTTCAACCAGCCGCTGCGCACCACCAGCAGGGACCGCGTCGTCGTGAAGCCGGTCCGCCGCCAGGCGAACCAGTTGAACCACCACCTGCCGCGCCGCGGCACGTGCTGGAAGCCGCCCTCCGTGCCGGTGCCGTGCACGCCGAGGTGCATGAGCCCGGCGGGGGTCAGCCCCTGCGCGGCGCGCGGATCGCCGTCCAGGCCCGGGTCCGGGGCCACGACCGTGAGGACGCGGAGCACGTCCTCCCACGGGCCGACGGGCAGCGCGACGTCCCGGGCGCCGTCGGACTCCTGCAGGTACCCGGCCACCGCCATGTTCACCCGATACCAGCCGAAGGGCCGCCAGAACAGGGGCTGGGAGACGGTCACCCCCTGCACCCGCCCCGGCGGGACGGTCTGGTGGGTGGTCTCGGTGAGCCCGTGCCGCAGTCGCAGCCCGTCGGTGGAGCGGCGCACCTGGAAACCCCAGCCGGCGTTCAGCCGGGACCACGCGACGCCGGCCACGGAGAACAGGGCGGGCAGGGCCGCGGCCGCGCCGATCCCGGTCAGGGTCTCCCCCTCGTCCAGCACCGCCTCGGGCAGCAGCGCGACCACGAGGGCGAGGCCGCCCAGCCAGATCAGGGACCCGGCCAGCACCCCCAGCACGCCTCCGGAGAGCAGGACGGAGCCGAGGAGCCGCCCCGCGGGCACCTGCAGCATGAGTTCGCCGGCGTCCGCGGCGTCGGCGTCGGGGAGGCCGGGCTCGGCCGCCCGCTCCGGCGCGGACGCGTCCGCCCCGGCTCCCCCGAGCATCCCCGACGCGCGGTCCAGGATCTCCCGGCGCACCGCTTCGGCCTCGGCGCGGCGCAGGAAGGACAGCTCGAGCGCGGACTCGCCGCCGTCGGCCGCCTCGACCTTCACCGTGGCCAGCCCGAGCAGCCGAGCCACGAGGGGGTGCTGCAGGTCCACCGCCTGGATGCGGTCGTAGCGCATCTGCCGGCGGCTGCGGAAGAGCCAGCCCTGGCGCAGCTCGATCCGGTCCTCCCCGCAGCGGAACCGGGTGAACCACCAGGAGAAGAAGAACACGAGGCTGATCAGCAGGGTGACCCCCAGCAGGATGCCGCCGGCCACGAGCAGGCTGCCGTCGCCGCCGCCCGGGGCGTCCTCCCCGCTGAGCCGGCCCGCCGCGAAGTCCTCCACCGCGTTGCGGCCCGCGAAGAACAGGATCAGCAGCAGGAAGGTCCAGCCCCGCACCCAGGGCGAGGCGGGGTGGACGCGGACCCAGCCGGCGTCGTCGGCGGGGGGCGGGGCGGCCGCGCTCACAGGCCCGCCAGCCGCGCCTGGCCGCGCGCCATGAGGACCTCGCGCAGCTCCTCGGCCCTCTCGCGGGGCACGCCCTCCAGGGTGACGTCCCCGCCCGCGGCGGCGGTCTTCAGGGTGAGGGTCTGCAGCCCGACCCGGCGCAGCAGCGGACCGTCCGACACGTCCACGTACTGCAGGCGGCCGTACGGCACCGCGTGCACGCTGCGGAACAGGATGCCCTCGCGCCACAGGACGTCGTCCTCGCGCTCGGCCCAGCCCATCGCGCGCACGCGCCGCGGGATCAGGATCAGGTCCACGATCCAGGACACGACGACGACGGCCGGCAGCCCCCACGCGACCCACGCGGCCATCCCCGCCCACGGGCCGGTGAGCTTGAGGATCAGCGGCACGGAGAACGCGGCGAGCCAGATCAGGTGGCCGATGGTCGTGGCGATGAGCTTCACCGTCGCCAGCCGCGGCGAGGCCGGCGTGAAGGCCACGCCGCTCAGGTCAATGCCGGGCACGGGCATACCCTCCTTCCGTCTCGGGACGGGCCGGTCGGCCCGGGGACCCATCCTGCCCACGGCCGCCCTCGGGCGCATCCTCCTCAGGCGGGATCCGGCACCACCGTTCGACGATCAGCCCCACCACCAGCAGGACGAGACCGCCGACGGCCTGCAGGGCGGCCTCCCGCACGGTCGGTGCCTCCACGCCGGCCCGCAGCAGCACCTGCACCGCCACCCCGGCGTGCCACCCGCCGAGGGCCGCTCCCGCGAAGCCGGAGGCCTGGCCGAGCACGAGGGTGCGGGCCGCGGCGAGCGGGTCCATCCGCGCGGCGGCGGGCTTCTCCCGGTCGCGGCGCACCCGCCAGCCCAGCGCGAGGCACAGCACGGAGACCGCGGCCACGGTGATCAGGCCGCCGCGGCCCACCACGGGCGCCGGCCAGCCCAGGGACGGCGCGGCGAGCCCGGCCAGCCAGCCGAGCACGGCGGCCACCAGCACCACGAGCAGGGTCCACCCGGAGCGCAGCGCGATCACGTGGCCTCCCTCCCGAGGGCGTCCGGGCGTGCCGGGCGGAGCGGGGCGACGTCGTCGGTGCCGGCCAGCAGCCGGTGCCGCTCGGGCTCCTGACGGCGCACCCCGGGGGCGTCCGCGGCGACGGCGGCGAGGTCGGCGACGGGCGTGCCGGCGAGCGTGGCGTCCGCGTCGAGCCACAGCCACGGCAGCAGCACGAAGGCCCGCTCGGCCGCGCGGGGGTGCGGCAGGGTGAGGTCCGGGTGGTCGCTGCGCACGTCTCCGTAGGCGATCACGTCCACGTCCAGGGTGCGCGCGCCCCAGCGGACCTCACGCCGCCGATGGTGGTCCTGCTCGAGCCGGTGCGCCACCGCGAGCAGCTCCCACGGCGCGAGGTCCGTGCGCAGCGTGACCACCTGGTTGAGGTAGTCGGGCTGGCCCGGCGGCCCGCCCACGGGTGTGGTGACGGCCCGGGGCGAGGCCCGGACGTCCGTGATGTGCGGCAGCGCGGACAGGGCGGCGACGGCGGCGTCGAGCGTCTGCGCGGGCTCGCGCAGGTTGGCGCCGAGGGCCAGCACGGCCGCGACGGGCGCGTCCGGGCGGGCGCCCAGCTCGGGGATGGGCGCGGGGCCCTCGGCCGGGTGCGACCAGTCGACGGTGCTCACGCGAGGTCCTCCCGGGTGCGGTGCACGGTGACGGCGGCGTCCGCGAAGTCGTGCGGGATGGGCGCCTGCGGCTTGTGCACGGTGACCTCGACGGCGGCCACCACGGGCTGCTCGGCGAGGACGGTGCGGGCGATCCGGTCGGCGAGGGTCTCGATCAGGTCCACCGGCTCCCCGGTGACCAGGCGGACCACCGTGTCCGCGACCTCGGCGTAGTTGGCGGTGCGGGCGAGGTCGTCGCCGGCCGCGGCGGGGCCGGCGTCGAGGTGGAGGACGACGTCCGTGACGAACGGCTGCCCGTCCCGGCGCTCGTGGTCGAAGACCCCGTGGTGCCCGACGGCGGACAGTCCGGCCAGGCGGATGCGGTCCCGGGCGCTCACGGCAGCACGTCCTCGGAGACGGGCTCACCCGGGGCGTGGGCCCCGGCCCAGGCCGCGGCGGTGCGGACGGCGTCGGCGCTGGCGCGCACGTCGTGCACGCGCACGCCCCACGCGCCCTGGGCGGCGGCGAGGGCGGAGATGGCCGCGGTGGCGGCGTCGCGCGCGGCGGGCGGGGCCGGGGTGCCGTCGTCGTCCGCCAGCAGCGTGCCCAGGAACCGCTTGCGCGAGGCGGCGACGAGCACCGGGTGGCCCATGGCGCGGAGCCACTCGAGGCCGCGCAGCAGCTCCCAGTTCTGCTCGCCGGCCTTCGCGAAGCCCAGGCCCGGGTCGACGATCAGCTGCGCGGGCTCGACGCCCGCGGCGAGGAAGCGGCCGGCCACGTCCCGCAGCTCGCACACGACGTCCGGGACGGTGTCCTCGTAGACGGCCAGCCCGTCCATGGTCTGCGGGTTCCCGCGGTTGTGCATGAGGATGTACGGCGCGCCCGACGCGGCGATCAGCGCCGGCATATCCGGCTCGTGGGCGAGGCCGGAGACGTCGTTGACGATCACCGGCCCCAGCGCCAGGGCAGCCCGGGCGGTGGCGGTGTGGCGCGTGTCCACGGAGAGGACGACGTCCTCGGCCAGCAGCGCCTCGATCACGGGCAGGATGCGCTCCTGCTCCTCGGCCGGCGGCACGGCGCGGGCCCCGGGGCGGGTGGACTCCCCGCCCACGTCCACGATGTCCGCGCCGTCCGCGACCATGCGCCGGGCGTGCTCGACGGCCGCGCGGACGGTGGCGTGCTCCCCGCCGTCCGAGAAGGAGTCAGGGGTGACGTTGAGGATGCCCATGACCAGGGTCCGGTCCGCGGGCAGCCGCCCCAGCAGGGCGCGGTTCGCCTCCCGCGCCGCCGCGTCGATGCTCTCGTCCACGTGTCCTCCTCCGCCGTCGGTGGTCCTCAGCCGTGCATGATGAGGCTCATCGCCTCCGAGCGCGTGGACGGATCCCGCAGCTGGCCGCGCACCGCCGAGGTGACGGTCTTCGCGCCCGGCTTGCGCACGCCGCGCATGGACATGCACATGTGCTCGGCCTCCACCACCACGATCGCCCCGCGCGGGGCCAGGTGCTCCATGAGCGCCTCCACCACCTGCGTGGTCAGCCGCTCCTGCACCTGCGGACGCCGCGCGTACAGCTCCACGAGACGGGCCAGCTTGGACAGCCCCGTCACGCGGCCCTCGGCGGAGGGGATGTAGCCGATGTGCGCGGCGCCGTGGAACGGCACCAGGTGGTGCTCGCACGTCGAGTAGAACGGGATGTCCTTCACGAGCACGAGCTCCTCGTGCGCGATGTCGAACGTGGTGCCGAGCACCTGGTCCGGGCTCTGGTGCAGGCCCGCGAAGAACTCCGCGTACGCCTTGGCCACCCGCGCCGGGGTGTCCGCCAGGCCCTCGCGGTCCGGGTCCTCGCCGATCGCCAGCAGGATCTCCCGCACCGCCGCCTCGATGCGGGGCCGGTCGACCGCGGTCGAGTCCGGGTCGAACGTGCCGGGGACGGCGTCGTCGGGGGTGTGGGCTGTCATGCGGGCCTCCTGCGCGGTCAAAAGGTCGGTCCCTCGCCGGGGCCCGGCGTGTTGCTCGGACCGCCGTGCGGCGGCAGGCCGGGGCCGGCCGCGTCCCCGCCCAGCGACGACGGCGGCGCACCCTCCGGACGCACCGGCACCGTGGTGCCCTCGACGCCGACGGGGGTCTGCTCCCCGCCGTCGTGGCGCGAGCGGCGCTCGGAGGGGGAGAGGACGGGCGGGATGTCCTGCGGGAGCCGGTCGTCCGAGGCCAGCCACACGCCGCGCTCGGGCCGCTTGCGGACGTCCGCGAAGATGGCGGCGATGGCCTCCTGGGTGAGCGTCTCCTTCTCGAGCAGCTCGTAGGCCAGCCGGTCCAGGACGTCCCGGTTCTCCGTGAGCACCCAGTGGGCCTCGGCGTGGGCCTGGTCCAGCAGGGTGCGGACCTCGGCGTCCACCAGGTACGCGAGCTCCTCGGAGTACTCGCGGGAGGAGCCGCCGGGGGCACCGCCCACGAAGGGCTCGGAGCTGCCGCCGCCGAGCTTGACGGCGCCCACCTTGGCGGACATGCCGTACTCGGTGACCATCTTGCGGGCCGTGTCCGTGGCCTTCTGGATGTCGTTCGCGGCGCCCGTGGACGGGTCCTTGAACACGATCTCCTCCGCCACGCGCCCGCCCATCGCGTACGCGAGCTGGTCCAGGAGCTCGTTGCGGGTGACGGAGTACTTGTCGTCCTCCGGGACCACCATCGTGTAGCCCAGGGCGCGGCCGCGGGGCAGGATCGTGATCTTGGTGACCGGGGCGGAGTTGCGCAGCCCGGCCGCGACGAGCGCGTGGCCGCCCTCGTGGTAGGCGGTGACCTTGCGCTCGTGCTCGTTCATCAGGCGGGTGCGCTTCTGCGGGCCGGCCATCACGCGGTCCACGGCCTCGTCCAGGGCGTGGTTGTCGATCACGTTGTTGTTCGAGCGCGCCGTGAGCAGCGCGGCCTCGTTGATCACGTTGGCCAGGTCCGCGCCCGTGTAGCCGGGGGTGCGCTTGGCCAGGGAGCGCAGGTCCACGTCCAGGGCGATCGGCTTGCCCTGCGCGTGCACCTCGAGGATCCTGGCGCGGCCCTCGAGGTCCGGGGCGTCCACGGGGATCTGGCGGTCGAAGCGGCCCGGGCGCAGCAGCGCCGGGTCCAGGACGTCCGGGCGGTTGGTCGCGGCGATCATGATGACGTTCGTGGAGGCGTCGAAGCCGTCCATCTCCACGAGCATCTGGTTCAGGGTCTGCTCGCGCTCGTCGTTGCCGCCGCCGATGCCTGCGCCGCGGTGCCGGCCGACGGCGTCGATCTCGTCCACGAAGATGATGGCGGGGGCGTTGGACTTGGCCTGCTCGAAGAGGTCGCGCACGCGCGAGGCGCCGACACCCACGAACATCTCCACGAAGTCCGAGCCGGAGATCGAGTAGAACGGCACGCCGGCCTCACCGGCCACGGCCTTGGCCAGGAGGGTCTTGCCCGTGCCGGGCGGGCCGTAGAGCAGCACGCCCTTGGGGATCTTGGCGCCCACCGCGCGGAAGCGGTCCGGCACGGTGAGGAACTCCTTGATCTCCTGGAGCTCCTCCACCGCCTCGTCCGCGCCCGCGACGTCCTTGAACAGCACGTCCGGGTTGTCCTTGTTGATCAGCTTGGCGCGGGACTTGCCGAACTGCATGACCTTGCCGCCGCCGCCCTGCATGCGGGACATCAGGAACCAGAACAGCAGTGCGATGAGCAGGAACGGGACCATGAAGCCGAGCAGCGAGAGGAACCAGTTGCTCCGCACCGGCTCGTCCGTGTAGCCGTCCAGGGCCGAGTCGTCCACCGCGGTGACCACGTCCGTGGCGCGCGCGCTGGCGAAGTAGAAGTAGACCTCCTTGCCGAGGTCCCGGTCGTCCTGCTTGTAGGGCTCACGCAGGGTGAGGTCCACGCGCTGGTCCCCGTCCACCACGCGGGCCTGCGCGGCCTTGTCGTCCTTCAGCAGGGCCATGCCCACGTTGGTGTCCACCATGGTGCGGCCGCTCTGTGACGTGGTCAGCGGGATCGCGACGGCGAGGACCAGCAGGCCCAGCAGGATCCAGACGTAGGGCTTGTTGAACAGCTTCTTCACGGTCCGAGTGTCTCCTGGTCTGCCGCGGGGGCCGGGCTGCCCGGGGCGGCCGCCGTGCGGCCGGGGCCGGCGAAGGGCCGACGTCGCGCCCGGGTCAAGCCCCCACGGTACCGGCCCGGCCCGGGTGGCCGCTGACTGTTCGCGTCAGGTGGACAGGGCGCGGGCGGTCGGCCGGGGTCGGCGTCGGCCAGCGCCGTCCTGACGCCCACCGGGAATGCGGGGGGTCGGAATGGCGCGTGGATCGCACCTCAGAGCGACCGCTCGCGTGACAGGAACGCTGGCGCTGCGACCGCGCCCCTGCGTCCCCGCCTGCACAGACCCCCGTGCACCCGCATCCCTCCCCAGGCCGGCGGCGGCTCAGGACGCCGCCCGCTTTACCGCGCCAGGCTGGCACCATGCGTCACCCCGCCCCGCTTCCCGCGGCCTTGCTTCACGGCCCCTTCACCGCCGCGCAGGCGAGGGCCGCCGGCATCGACCTCAACCGGCTGCGTCGCTCCGACGTCGAACGCCTCGCCCGGGGCCTCTACCGCCGGCGTGAGGTCACCCCGGCCGCCGTCGAGCGCCCCGCGGCCGGCTCCTCCCCCTACCGGTGGAGCACCCCGCTCTCGGCCACCCAACACGAGCTCCTGCTGCGACTCGCCCGGCACCGCGCCACCACGGTGGTGTCGCACCAGACCGCGGCCCGCGCCCGGGAGATCTGGCTGCCGGAGCGACTGGACGCGGGGGACGACGTCCACGTGAGCCGCCCGCGAGACCGTGGCCAGCTCTCCCTCCCCGGCGTCACCTCCCACCGAACAGCGCTCCCGCCCGCGGACGTGGAGCGCGTGCGGATCGGCGGCCTGGCCTGGTACGTCACCGCCCCGCCCCGTCTCTGGGTCGACCTCTCGGCCCTGCTCGACGACGACGAGCTCGTCATCCTCGGCGACCATCTCGTCCGCCGGGCGCAGCTGTCCGGCGGCCCGGACGCCGCCGAGCGGACCCGGGCGGCCCTGGCCCAGGCGGCCGAAGCGAGCCCGTCCGCGCACAACCGACGACGACGGCTCCGCACCGCCGCCACACTGGTCCGGGTGGGGGCGCACTCGCCGAAGGAGACGCGGCTGCGGCTCGCGCTGAGGGCCGCCGGGCTCCCCGAGCCCGCACTGCAGCTCGAGGTCTGGGACCCGGAGTTCTCCCTGCACCACCCCGCGACGGCGGACCTGGGCTATCGGCAGGCGAGAGTGGCCCTGCACTACGACGGCGGCCACCACGGCGCGGATCGCCAGATCGACCGTGACGTGCAGCGCAACGCGGCCTTCGAGCGACGGGGCTGCCGGAACATCACCGTGTCCTCCTCCGACGCTCGCCGCGGATTCACGCGCGTGATCGTGGAGGTGCGCCGTCACCTCGGGGACGCCGGCGACCTGTCACGCAAGGAGTCGGAATGGGGCGTGAATGGCACCTCAGAGCGACCGCTCACGTGACAGGTCGGTCACACCTGGCCTGGCCACTCCGGGCCGGGCCCCCGGTCAGCTGTAGACGTGCGGGGCGAGCGTGCCCACGAAGTCCAGGTTGCGGTACTTCTCCGCGTAGTCCAGGCCGTAGCCCACCACGAACTCGTTGGGGATGTCCCGCCCGACGTACTTCACGTCGATGTCCACCTTCATGGCCTCCGGCTTGCGCAGCAGGGTGCAGATCTCGACCGAGGCCGGGCCGCGGGACTCCAGGTTGGCCTTGAGCCAGGACAGCGTCAGGCCGGAGTCGATGATGTCCTCGACGATCAGGACGTGCCGGCCCGTGAGGTCCGCGTCGAGGTCCTTGAGGATGCGCACCACGCCGGAGGACTTGGTGCCGGAGCCGTAGGAGGAGACCGCCATGAAGTCCAGCTCCACGTGGGAGTGCAGGGCGCGGGTGAGGTCGGCGACCACCATCACGGCGCCCTTGAGCACGGCGACGATGAGCAGGTCCTTGTCCGCGTAGTCGCGGTCGATCTGGCGGGCCAGGTCCGTGATCGTGTCCTGCACGTCCTCGCGGGACATGAGGACGTGGCTGAGGTCGTTCTGGACATCCTGTGCGTCCATGCGCCGCTCCTGGTGAGTGCTCGTGCGGGAATGCCGGGCCGGGCCGCAGTCAGGGACCGGGCAGGCAGGGGATGAGGTCCAGTCTGGCACACGCCCGATGCGCGGCCACCCCGCCGGGCAGCTCCACCGGACCGGCCGACGTGCCCCCCGCGCGGGCGCCCGTCACGAGGGCGTCCGCCGCGAGGATCCGTTCGCGGGGCGGGGCCTGCCCTCCCGCGGCGCGGGCGGCGCGCGCGATCACGCGGTGGCGCACGGCGGCGGGCAGCGCGGCCAGGGCGTCCAGGTCCAGGGAGACGACGCGCGGGTCCCGGGCGGGCGGGTCGACACGCAGCCGGGCGACCTCGTCGCCGGCCCAGGCGTCGAGGGCCGCGGCGTCCTCGGCCGCGATGGCCGCGGTGCGCACCAGCCCGGCCCGCACACCGGGGCCGAGGCCGACGTCGGGGTCCTCGAGCGCGGGCAGCACGCGGGTGCGCACCCGCGAGCGCAGCAGCGCGGGATCGCGGTTGTGCGGGTCCTCGAACCAGGTCAGCCCGGCCCAGCGGCAGATCGTCTCGGTGTCCGCGCGGGTCAGGCCCAGCAGCGGGCGGACGACGGCGGCCCCGCCCGGCAGCGTCCCGCGCGCCGGGATCCCCGCGAGGGACCGCGTGCCGGACCCGCGTGCGAGCCCGAGGAGGACCTGCTCCGCCTGGTCGTCGGCGGTGTGGGCGGTGAGGACGACGGCGGCGCCCGCCCCCGGGACGGCGTCCCCCTGCCCCGCCTCCCGGGCGGCGGCGGCGAGGGCCTTCCGGCGGGCACGCCGGGCGTCGGCCTCGGGGCCGTCGCCGGTGCGGGCCACCTCGACCCGCGTGACGGTGACCGGGGCCAGACCGAGGATGCGGGCGACGTCGGCGGCGGCCGCCGCCACCGCGTCGCTGCCCGACTGCAGCCCGTGGTCCACCACGGCCGCGCCGATCGGGCCGAACCGCCGGCCCTCCCGGGTGCCCACGAGGACGGCGCAGGCCACGGCGAGCGCGAGGGAGTCGGCGCCGCCGGAGAGGGCGACGAGGCCGCGGGGACGACTCCCCGCCCGGCCCGGCACGACATCCGCGCGACGGGGCCCGTCGCCCGCCAGGGCCTCCCGCACCGCCGCGACGGCCCGGTGCAGGGGCTCGGGCCAGCGGGTGCGCGGCGGCCATGCGCCGACCGCGGGCAGGCCGCCGACCCCGCCCGCCGGCGTCGGCCCCGGGTCCCGCGCCTCAGGCCTGGGCACGGATGCGCGCCCCCCACGTCTCGGGGGCGTGGAGCTCGGCCTCGCTCGGCAGCAGCTCGGGGGCGTCCCAGACCACGTTGAACCCGGCCATGCCGAGCTCGGCCACGGCGGCGGCCACGAACCTCTGGCCGTCGCGGTACTGGGCCATCTTGGCGTCCATGCCCAGCAGACGGCGGAGCATGCGGTCCAGGGGCGAGCGGCGGTCGCCGCGCTCGTCGAAGCGGCGGCGGATGGTCTTGACGGAGGACACGACGGAGGAGTCGACACCGTCCATCACCACGTTCGCGTGCCCCTCGAGCAGGGACATCACGGCCATCAGCCGGGACAGGCGTTCCCGGTCCTCCTCGTCCTGGATCGCCCCGAGCAGGCCCGGCGCGGGGCGGGCCGCGGCCGCGTCCTGCGCGTCGTGTCCGTCCCGCGTCCCGATCCGGCCGGCGTCGGCCTCCCGACCCAGCGGGTTCGCCGCCGCGAGCGCGGTGCGCAGGCGCTCGGGCAGGGACTCGGCCTTGTCGAACAGGCCGACGGTGAGCGCCGTGATCTCGGCCCGCAGGTGCTCGCGCAGCCAGGGCGCGGCCGCGAACTGCACGCGGTGGGTCTGCTCGTGCAGGCACACCCAGAGGCGGAAGTCCGCCGGTTCCACGTTGATCTCCGCGCGCACCTGCGCGACGTTCGGGGCCACGAGCAGCAGGCGTCCGCCGGCGGGGCCGGCCGCCGTCCCCCCGGGGCCGGGCAGCGCGATGAACGGGTCGTACTGGCCGAGGATCCTCCCGGACATCCAGGCGAGGATCCCGCCCATCTCCAGGGCGGTGGCGTGCCGGGTGACGCGGGTGGTGGCGGCGGCGTGCTCGCGGGGCCGGGTGTCCCGCAGGTGCGCGAACGTGGGGTCCAGCAGCGTGGCGAAGGACTGGGTGGCGGCGCGCGACCAGGTGGGGCGGTCCACCACGAGCACCTGCGAGTCGCGCAGGTCCCGTGCCGCCTCGAGCCCGGTCAGGCGGTGGACGTGCGGCACGGCGGCCTCCGCGGCGGCGCGCAGGCCCTCCGCCTCGCGCGTCGCCTCCCGCGGCGTGAACCGGGGGCCGGCGGCGGCGAGGGACCGTGCGGTCCGTGCTGCGAAGGCCCAGTCCACCGGGTGGGCGACGGCGGGGCCCGGCTCGGCGGGGGCGCCCGGCTCGGCGTCCGCGGCGGTGCGGGGGCGGTCGGTCGCGTGGTCGTCGCTCATGGGCTCCATCAGACCACAGGGCCCGGGCCTCGGATCAGAGCCCGGCGACGGCGCTGACGGCCTCGTCGACCGCCGCGCGCGCGGGCTCCAGCTTCCACTGCAGATCCGAGCAGATGATGCTGAACGCGAGGACCCGCCCGGACGTCGCGGTGACGGTGCCGGTGAGGGAGACCGTCTGGTCGAGCGTGCCGGTCTTCGCGGCCACGGCCTGCCGCGCGGGGGCATCCGGGAACCGGTCGCCCAGGGTGGAGTCTTCGCCGGGCCGCGGCAGGCCCTCCAGCACGGTGGCCAGGGCGGGCGTGCGGGCCACCCCGGCCACGACGCCGGCCAGCTGGCCCGCACTGACGCGGTTGTCCGGGGACAGGCCCGAGGAGTCCACGAGCGCCATCCCGGCGGTGTCCACGCCGAGGTCCTCGGCGGTGGCCGTCAGCAGCCGCGTGGCGCCCTCGTGGGTGGCCGGCAGGTCCGTGGCGGGCGCGGCCGTGTGGGCCAGGGCCTCGACCACCTGGTTCTCCGAGTGGGCCAGCAGGTACGCGACCTGCTCCCCCACGGACGCGGACTCCACCGCCGCGACGGGGGCGGCGGCGAGGACCGTGGCGCGCGGCACCTCGGTGGCCGGGAGCGTGTCCCGCAGGCCCACCTCGAGGTCGGCGCCGGAGGCGGCCACCGCGTCGTCGAGCGCGGCCTGGAAGGTGAGCGCGGCGAACTGCGCCGGGGCCTCGATGCGGTCCTCCCCGGTGCCGGGGGCCTCACGGCCGCCGTAGGTGGCCAACGGCTGCACCGGCGCGATGTTGCCGCTCTCCGGGATGTCCGACGTCCAGCGCGGGTTCAGGGCCGTCCGGTCCGTGAAGAGCCGCAGGTCCGTGCTGACCACCACCTGCCCGGTGACGCCGTCCTCGACCAGCCCGGCCACGGTCCGCTCCGCGAGGGTGCGCAGGCCCGCGCGGCCGGAGACGTGCGTCGAGTCCGAGGCGCCCGTGCCCAGCAGCACGTCGCCGCCGCCCACGAGCACCAGCTCGGTGGCCGCGCCGTCCGCGGTGGGCTGGGCCACCACGGTGGTCTGCAGGGTCGTCTCAGGACCCAGGGCGGAGACGATGGCCGCGGCGGCGAGCACCTTGAGCGAGGACGCGGGGGCCACGGGCTCGTCCGCGTCCCGCGCGTAGAGCACCTCGCCGGTGGCGAGGTCGCGGAACTCGGCGGAGACCGTGCCCGGGGACGTCGCCAGCCCCGGCTCGACGGCGGCCGCCACCTCGGCCGCGGTGGGGCCGGCGGACGGGGACGTCGACGTCGGCGCGGCGGTCGTCGACGCGGCGGGCGCGCTCGACGGGGCCGGCGGTGCGGTCACGGGCCCGCAGGCGACCAGGACGGCCGCGAGCGCGGCCAGGAGGACGGCGGGGAGCGAGCGGCTCCGGCGGTGTTCCGTGCGTCGATCCCGACGCCCAGCGCGCCCCGTGTCCACCTGTCCCATGCGTCCATCATGACGGACGCCCCCGGTAGGCTGACGGCAGCACCGCCGGGCGGCGCCGCGCCGCCCGGACACCCCACCCTCTGTGCGAAGGAGAGTCATGGCGCACGACGTCACCATCGAGATCCCCGCGGGCTCCCGCGTGAAGTACGAGTTCGACCACGAGACCGGCCGCCTGCGCCTGGACCGCGTGCTCTTCACCTCCATGCAGTACCCCACGCACTACGGCTACTTCGAGAACACCCTCGGCGAGGACGGCGACCCGCTGGACGCCCTCGTGTACCTGCCGGGCTTCGACCTGGTGCCGGGCTGCGTCGTCGAGGCCCGCCCGATCGGCGTGTTCAACATGACCGACGACGGCGGCGGCGACGCCAAGCTGCTGTGCGTCCCGGCGGACAAGCGCTACGACCACATCACCGAGCTCGAGCACGTGGAGGAGTCCCTCAAGCAGGAGATCGAGCACTTCTTCACCCGCTACAAGGACCTGGAGCCGGGCAAGTGGGTCAAGGCCGAGGGCTGGGAGGGCCGCGCGGCGGCCGAGGCCGAGCTCGAGGCCTCCATCCAGCGCTTCAACGCCGAGGGCGAGGAGTCCCCGACCGACGAGCCCCAGGGCCGCGAGGTGGACACCGAGGAGGCGCAGCCGGCCACCGAGGAGGGCGAGGAGACCGACGAGCCCCAGGGCCGCTGACCCCCGCACCGCCCACGCGCGACGCCGGCCGCTCACCCCTCGGGGTGGGCGGCCGGCGTCGTCTGCGGGCTGGCAGAATCGACGACCATGTTCGTGCTCACCATCAACCAGCGGGACACCCTCGACGCCGGCGACCGCGTGGACACGTTCCTGCGCGCCCTCCAGGACGTGCCGGGGCTCGGCGACGCCGTCGTGCTCCCGTTCCAGCGCGCCGTGGGCGACGAGCTGATCGGCGCCGTCGAGGACCCGCGCGTCGCCGTGGACGTGGCGCTGCGCGCCCTGCGGCAGCGCCGCTGGAACGTGGGGGTCGGCGTCGGGACGGTGACGCACGCGGACGGTGCGGCGGGCGCGCCCGCCTCCGGGGACCTGCACGACGCCGGCGGGCCCGGTCTCGCGGCGGCGCGGCGGGCCGTGGAGGCGGCGGCCGTGTCCACCGCGCGGATCCCGTTGGCCGTGCGCGGCCGGGACGAGGAGGCGGCCGCCGAGGCCGAGGCCGTGCTGCGACTCGTCGGGCAGCTCGTGTGGTCCCGGACCGACGCCGAGTGGGCGGTGCTGGACCTGCTGGTGCCCGGGGTGCGCGGCCAGCAGAAGCCGGCGGCCGCCGCGCTCGGGATCACGGCGCAGGCGGTCTCACAGGCGGTGCAGCGCTCCTACTGGAACGAGGAGCACGCCTGCCGCCCCGCCGCCGCGCGCCTGCTCACGCTGGCGGGGGGCTGACCCGGCGGCCCGGGCCGGTCGCGCCGCTCAGACCGCGGCCGGCTCCTCGAGGAGCGAGCGCAGCACCGTGGCGAGCCCGTGCTCGTCCACGTGCCCGGTGACCTCGTCCGCGGCGGCCACGACCTCCTCCACGGCCTGGCCCATGGCCACGCCGCGGCCGGCCCAGCGCAGCATCTCGATGTCGTTGCGGCCGTCGCCCACGGCCACGGTGTCCTCGGGGGCCACCTTCAGCACGGTGCGCAGCGCCTCGAGCCCGGACGCCTTGGTCACGCCCGCCGCGGCGACATCGAGCCACGCCGTCCAGCCCACGGAGTAGGTCACGCCGGACAGACCGATGCCCTCCACCGCACGGCCGAACTCCTCGGCGGAGGAGTCCGTGGAGAACACCACGAGGCGCACGGCCGTGGTGTCCATGAGCTCCTCGAACGTGACGCCCTCCGCGGCCACGCCGAAGGACATGTCCTGGAACCGCTCGGTGGAGCGGAAGGTGCCGTCCGGCAGCTCGAGCGCGTACTTGGCGCTGGGCAGGCGGTGGCGCAGCTGGGTCAGGACCGAGCGCGGGTCGAAGGTGCGCAGGTCCGTGACCTCGTAGCCCTCCTCCAGCTCGGGGTCCAGGCGCAGCGTGACACCGCCGTTGGAGCACACCATGAAGCCGGCGCCGATCCCCAGGGAGCGGGCCACGGGCAGGGTGGCCGCGCGGGAGCGGCCCGTCGCGATGACCACGTGGTGCCCGGCGTCCAGCACGGCCCGCACGGCCGCGCGCACGGGCTCATGCAGATGGCCGTCATGGTCCACGATCGTTCCGTCCACGTCCAGGCACACGAGCTTCTTCGTCATGACCCCCACCCAACCACACGGCCCGGACACGACGGCGACGCGCGGGTGAACGGCGGGGGCGCCGCAGGGGCGCCGCGGGGCAGGCGGGCGAGGCGGCCGACGCCGCCGGGGGACGACGTCGTCCGCTCAGACCAGCTCGAAGCGCTCCATCCCGCCGAGGTAGGGGCGCAGCGCGGCGGGCACGGTGACCGAGCCGTCCGCGTTCTGGTGGTTCTCCAGGATCGCCACGATCCAGCGGGTGGTGGCCAGGGTGCCGTTGAGCGTGGCCACCATGCGGGTGCCGCCCTTGGAGCCGTCCTCCGTGCGGACCCGCTCGCGGATGTTGAGGCGGCGGGCCTGGAACGTGGTGCAGTTCGAGGTGGACGTCAGCTCGCGATAGGTGCCCTGCGTGGGGACCCATGCCTCGCAGTCGAACTTGCGGGCGGCGGAGAGGCCGAGGTCGCCGGCGGCGATGTCGATCACGCGGTACGGCACCTCGATGGCGCCCAGCATCCGCTCCTCCCACGCCAGCAGGCGCTCGTGCTCCGCCTCCGCGTCCTCCTGTGCGGCGTAGATGAACATCTCCAGCTTGTTGAACTGGTGCACGCGGATGATGCCGCGGGTGTCCTTGCCCGCCGAGCCCGCCTCACGCCGGTAGCACGTGGACCAGCCGGCGTACCGGACGGGGGCGCTCACGTCCATGATCTCGTCCGCGTGGTAGCCGGCCAGGGCCACCTCGGAGGTGCCCACGAGATACAGGTCGTCGCGCTCCAGGCGGTAGATCTCGTCGTCATGCTCGACGTCGAAGCCGGTGCCCTGCATGGTCTCCGGGCGCACCAGGGTGGGCGGGATGACCGGCACGAAGCCGTTCTCCAGGGCCAGGTCCAGGCCCAGCTGCATCAGGGCGAGCTCGAGACGCGCGCCCACGCCCTTGAGGAAGCTGAACCGGGCGCCGGACACCTTCGCGCCGCGCTCCATGTCGATCGCCCCGAGCAGCTCGCCGAGCTCGAGGTGGTCGCGCGGCTCGAAGCCCTCGGCGGCGAAGTCGCGCGGGGTGCCGACCTCCTTGAGGACCACGAAGTCGTCCTCGCCGCCGGCCGGGACGCCGTCGACGATCAGGTTCGGGAAGGCGCGCTGCAGCTCCGCGAGGCGGGCCTCGGCGGCGCCGGCGGCCGACTCGGCCTCCTTCACGCGCGCGGCCAGGTCCTTCACCTCGGCCAGCAGGGCCTGCTTCTCCTCGCCCTTCGCCTGGGCGACACGCTTGCCGAAGGCCTTCTGCTCCGCGCGCAGCTGCTCGAAGCCCGCGATGGACGAGCGGCGGGCCGCGTCTGCCTCGACCACGCGGTCCACGAGGGACGCGTCCTCCCCGCGGGCCTCCTGGGAGGCGCGGTACTTCTCGGGCTGCTCGATGAGGTCCTTGACGTCGATCACGTGCGCCAGCCTAGCGGGCGGGGCCGACGCCTAGACTCGGGGCATGACTCCCGAGTGGTGGATGGCGCTGGCCGCCCTGGTGCTCCTGGCCGTGCTGGCCGTCGTCGTGGTGGTGCTGGCGGTGCGCCAGGTCCGCCTCGGCGTGCAGCACCAACGGACGCGTCTCCTGGTGGACGCCCTCGACGCGCGGGTGGGCGGCGTGCAGCGCCGGCTGGAGGAGGTGCCCGGCATCGGCACGGGCCGCCACGAGGTCGCGCTGGTGCTGAACCCCATCAAGACGCACGCGGACCGGGTGCGGCGCGAGCTCGAGCGGCTCGCGGCGGCGGAGGGCCTCGGCGAGGTGCTCGTGCTCGAGACGCAGGAGGACGACCCCGGCACCGCCATGGCGCGGCAGGCCCTCGACGCCGGTGCCCGGCTCGTGATCGCCGCGGGCGGCGACGGCACGGTCCGCACCGTGGCCGAGCAGCTGGCCGGCACCGACGTCGCCCTCGGCGTGGTGCCGCTGGGCACCGGGAACCTGCTGGCCCGCAACCTGGACCTGCCGATCAACGACGTCGAGCAATGCCTGCGGATCGCCGTGGGAGGCCGGCAGCGACGCATCGACACCGTGGACGTCCGCTTCACGCACGAGGACGGGCGCGTCACCCGGCAGACCTTCACCGTGATCGGTGGCGCCGGCTACGACGCGGACATCATGGGCGACACCAAGGATGAGCTGAAGGATCTGGCCGGCTGGCTGGCCTACAGCGAGGCCGGCATACGGCACCTGCGCGGCAAGCGGCACGAGGTGACCGTGGCCCTCGACGGCGGTCAGCCCCGCCGGTTCAAGGTGCGCACCGTGATGGTGGCCAACTGCGGGATGCTCACGGGCGGCGTCGAGCTGCTGCCCCAGGCCAAGCTCGACGACGGCCTCCTCGACGTCATGGTCCTCTCGCCCCGGCACGCGCTCGACTGGGCGCGGATCGCCGTGAAGACCGTGACCCGGTCTCGCAGCTCCATCCCCGTGATGCACACGGAGCAGGCGCAGCGCGTGAAGGTGGAGTTCGCCGAGCCGATGCCCTCCCAGCTCGACGGCGACGCCACCGGGGTCATCACCGCCCTCGACGCCCGCGTGCAGCCGGACTCGCTCGTCGTGATGCTCGTGGCCGAGGACGACGCCTCCGTCCGCGACGACGGCGTCTCCGCCGCCGCCCCCGTCCCGGAACCGGCCCCGCACATCTGACCCCCCGTCCCCGCTTTCGTTCGGGAAACGGCGGCTTCCCCACCGTTTTCGTTCGGGAAACGGCGGCTTCCCCAGCACTTTCGTTCGGGAAACGGCGGCTTCCCCAGCGCTTTCGTTCGGGAAACGGGCGCCGGGGCGACGCGCGGACGGGAAGCGCGACGACGGCCCGTCGTCGTGGTGATCGTCCCGTTTCGGCCACGAAAGGGGCCTAGGAACCTCCCGTTTCGTCAACGAAAGTCCCTCGGGGGCCGCCGTTTCCCGAACGAAAGTGGCCCGGGGGCCGCCGTTTCCCGAACGAAAGTGCTGCACCGCCTCAGCGGGAGCGGAGGGACTCCACCCAGGCGCGGCCGGAGCGATACGCGGCGTCGGTGAACTCGGCCGGCACCCTCGTGGGCACGGGCTCGGCCTGGGCGTAGGAGCCCAGGAACCGCAGGTCGGGGTACTCCCGGTACAGGGCCGCGAGCGCATCCCCCACGCGGGCCTCCGCCAGGTGCCCCTCGAGGTCGAGGGAGAAGAAGTACCGCCCGATGCCCTCGCCGGTCGGCCGGGACTCGATGCGGGAGAGGTTCACCCCGCGCGTGGTGAACTCGGCCAGGATCTGTCCGAGGGCGCCGGGCCGGTCCTCCGGCAGCGGCACCACGAGCGTGGTCTTGTCCGCCCCCGTGGGCGCGGGCAGGGCCGTGGGCCGGGAGAGCAGCACGAAGCGCGTCACGGCGCCCGGCACGTCCTCGATCCGCTCGGCGAGCACCGGCAGCCCGGTCTGCTCGGCCACGAGCGGGGCACACACGGCGGCGTCGAAGTCGCCCTCGGCCACCAGAGAGGCCCCGGCCGCCGTCGACGGGGCGGGCGTGAACTCCACGCCCGGCAGCGCCGTCTCGGCCCAGCCGCGCACCTGCGCCCAGGCGTGGGGGTGCGTGGTCACGCGCCGCACGTCCTCCATCGCGACGCCGGGCCGGCCCACGAGCACGAAGCTGATGGGCACGTGCACCTCCGCGAGGATCTGCAGCGTCTCCCCGAGGGCGATCTCGTCCACGGTGGCGGAGACGCCGCCCTCCACCGAGTTCTCGATGGGCACGACGGCGCGGTCCACCTCCCCCCTGCGCAGCGCCGCCACGGCGCTCAGCACGGAGCCCGCAGACACGAACTCGGCCTCGGCCGGGTCCGCCACCTTGCGCAGGGCGGCCTCGGTGAAGGTGCCGGCCGGGCCGAGGAAGGCGTAGCGCAGGCGCGACGGCGTCGCGTCAGCGGAGTCCGTCCCCGTCACTTGACGGTGGGCTCGGCGTCGCCGTCGGCCTCCATCGGCTTGCCGGCCTCGAGCCACGCGCCGGAGCCGCCGGCCACGTTGATGGCCGAGTAGCCGCGGCCGGTCATGAACTCGGCGGCGCGGGCGGAGCGGCCGCCGGTGCGGCAGATCAGGTAGTAGTCCGTGTCCGGGTCCAGCTCCTCGAGTCGCTCCGGCAGCTGGCCCAGCGGGATGTGCTGGGCGCCGGCGGCGCGGCCCAGGGCCCACTCGTCGTCCTCGCGGACGTCCAGGATGGCCGCATCGGCGGGGATCTCGTTCACATCGACGGTCTCGAAGGCGCTCATGGCTTCAGCGTAGCCACCCGCCCGGACGTCCCAGGAAGGCCCCGCCGTCCATGACCCGGCCCACGCCCGTTAGGCTCGGCCGCATGCAGACCTCCGACGCCGCACCCGCCGCCGACGACGACCGCACCCCCTCCGCCCCCGGCCCGGCCCGGCTCCTGGACCGCTCGGCCGTGCGCCTGCGGGAGGACCTCGCCGCCGGGGCGCTGAGCGCCCGGGAGGTCACGGAGGCGGCCCTCGCCGCGGCCCAGGCCCACGCGGACCTCGGCGCGTTCGCCCTCCTCGACGCCGAGGGCGCCCGGACCCGTGCCGCCGAGCTGGACGCGGCCCACCCGCGCGTCGGGCCCCGGGCCGTGCCCGGTCCGCACACCTCCGCCGCCCCGGACGACGACGGCGCCCCCGCCTCCCTGCACGGCCTTCCGCTGGCGTACAAGGACCTGATCGATGTGCGCGGGATGCCCACGCGGTTCGGCTCCGCCCTGCTGGCCGACGCGCCGCCGGCCGCGCAGGACGACCCGCTCGCGCTCCGCCTGCGCGCGGCCGGCACCGTCACCCTCGGCAAGACGACCGTGCCCGAGTTCGGCCTGGACTCCTACTCGGAGAACCTCGTCACGGCGCCGGCCCGCAACCCCCTGGACCCCACCCGCACCGCGGGAGGCTCCTCGGGCGGGGCCGCGGCCGCCGTCGCCGCGGGGATCCTGCCGTTCGCCCCGGGCTCGGATGGGGGCGGGTCCATCCGGATCCCCGCCGCCGCGTGCGGGCTCGTGGGCCTCAAGCCCGGCCGCGGGGAGCTGCCGATGGACGAGCACGCGGACACGGTCCGCAACCTCACGGTGTCGGGCCCGCTGGCCCACACGGTCGAGGACGCCGCCCTGCTCTACGACGTGCTGCTCTCCCCCGAGGGTCTGCCCGGCCGGGTGCTGCCGGACCTGCGCCGCACCGTGGAGACCGCCCGGGCCGGGGGCGCCGTCGACGCCCGCCGGATCGGCGTCACCACGGCCTCGCCCTTCGCCTCCGACCTCGAGATCTCCCTGGCCCGGCCCGCCGTCACCGCCCTGACGAAGGCCGCCGCCGCCCTGGACGCGGGCGGCCACGCGGTCGAGGACCTCTCCCCCTACTACGGCGAGGACTACCACCGGGACTTCCGCACGGTGTGGACCGCCGGCCTGCTCCGGGCGCCGCTGCCGGAGGACGCCGAGGCCCACGTGGGCGCGGTGGCCGCGCACTTCCTGCGCACGGCCCGGGCCGCAGGGCGCGCCGAGCTCGACGACGCCGCCCACCGGCTCGAGGAGTGGGCGCGCGGGGTGCGGGCGCAGTTCGCCGCCGTCGACGTGGTGATGACCCCGGTGCTGGCCACCGCGCCCCCGCCGGTCGGCCACTTCCTGGCGATGGAGCCCGAGGACAACTACGAGGCGCAGTGCGCGTTCACGCCCTACACCTCGATGGTCAACGTGCTCGGCCTGCCCGCGGTCGCGGTGCCCGTGCTCCGGGACGAGCGGGGCCTGAACTGGTCCGTCCAGCTCATCGGCCGGCCCGGCACGTCCGCGCCCCTGCTCGCCCTGGCCGCGCACCTCGAGCTGCTGCTGGCCGGCTGAGCCGGCCGGTCAGGTCGAGGTGTAGTCGCCCAGGGAGATCCCGGCGATCACCAGGATCACGAGGAACACGACGGCGAGCAGCAGCAGGGCGAGGGACACGTAGTTCATCACGAGGCCGGCGATCGCCATGCCGCGGCCGTGGGGCTCGCGCCTGAGGCCGATGTGGCCGAGGACCACGCCCACGATCGGCGGGAGGAGGAACGTGAACCCGCCCACCACGGAGATGATGCCGAGGATCATGGACGCCACCGAGCGGCCGACGCCGTCGGTCTGGCCGGGCTGCAGCGGGGCTCCGAAGCCGTGGCCGGGCGTGCCCTGCCCGTAGCCGTAGGCGGGGACGGTGTTCGCGTCCTGGCCGTAGCCGTACGGCTGCCCGTAGGCGGGGCGGGTCTGCCCCTCCTGCTCGGCGTACGAGGGGGCCCGGTCCCAGGCGGCGCGGTCGGCGTCGCCGGCCGGGGCGTCGGGCCAGCCGGCGGCGGAGGAGCCGGTGCCGGAGGAGCCCGCACCGGCCTCGGACCCGTACCAGCTCGGCCGGGCGGCCTCACGGCGCGGGTCGTGGGAGGCGTGGGGGTCGGTCATGACGGTCCTTCCGGTTCGGGGCGTCGCGGTCCGGTGCCGAGTCTTGGCGGTGCCCCCCGGACCCGGCCCGGCCCCGTACCCCTGCTCCCCGGCCGGCCTCACCCGGGCCGGCCCACCGCCTTGAGGTACCCGGAGAACCCGCCGGGGGTCCGCCCCTCCAGGCGGGACGAGGTGAGCACGCGGGTGGTGTCGGTGGCGATCACGCGCACCCGGCGGCCGTCACCGCCGTCGCGCTCCCCCGCCAGGGCCCGCACGGCCTCGGCCAGGCCGACGTCCTCGTGCTCGGCCACCGGCGGGAACCCGCCCACGGCCTCATACAGCGACCACGGCAGCCCCAGGTTCGCCCCGTGCACGTGCGCGTGCCCCTCCTCGTGCCGGTAGCCGCGGAGCCAGGCCTGCCGCAGCGGCCCCTGGCGCACGTCCACCGTGCCCAGCACGAGCGCCTCGTCGCGGCCGGCGGCCACGGTCTGCGCCAGCAGCCAGTCGGCGGGGACGCGGCTGTCCGCGTCGGTGGAGGCGAGCCAGAGGCGCTCGGCGGGCACGTCGGGGAACAGCGCGCGGGCCCGGCGGGCGCCCTCGACGCGGGCCCGCCCGACGCCGGCCTGCCCGGCGGTCGGCTCCCCCAGTTCGAGGACGTGGATGCGCGGGTCGGCGGCGCGGGCCTCGAGGGCGGCGGCCACCGTGGCGTCGTCGCAGCGGTCCGCGGCGACCACGACCGCGGCCGTGCCCTGCGCGTGGTGCTCCTCCCAGCGGTCCAGGGCGGCGGTGAGGGCCGCGAGCGCGGCCGGCAGCCGCTCCTGCTCGTCCTTGGCGGGCACCACGACGACGGCGTGGGTCGCGGCGGCGGCCCGCACGTGGAGGCTGAGCCGGAAATCGTCCTCCACGAGCTCGGTGCGCAGCCGCCAGCGCGGGTCGGCGGCGACGCGCGCGTGCACGGCGTCCCCGTCCAGCGGCCAGCCCTCGATGGGGTGGCGCCAGTGGCACAGCAGCAGCTCGCCGCCGGGGGCGAGCGCGGCGTCGGCGTCGTCGATCAGCGCGTCGAGCTCCTCGGGCTGCAGGAAGTAGCCGATCTCGGAGGCGATCACGAGGTCCGCGCCGGCGACGTCGGCCGGCCAGTCCGCGGGCAGCACGGCTCGGCGCACCTCGGCGTGCGGCGTGCCGGCCAGCCGGGCGGCGGCGCGCTCGACGGCGGTGGAGGACGCCTCGAGGCCGACCACGCGGTCCGCGCGCGCGGCCACGTCCGCGGTGAGCACGCCGATGGACGCGCCCGCCTCCACCACGGTCCCGTAGCGGGGCCGGGGCAGGGCGGCGAGGGTGAGCGCCCGCTTGCGGGCCTCGTACGACGAGCTGAGGTAGCGCCACGGGTCCTCCTGGGCCCGGTAGAGCCGGTCGAAGACGGCGGCGGCCCGGTGGGCGTCGGCGTCGTCGGGGCCGGAGACGCGGTGGGCCTCGAACGGGCGCTCGTGGTGGGCGAGCACGGCGGGGCCGAGGATCGCCTCGTCGCCGGGCGCGGCGGAGAGGGGCCGGACCTGGGAGGCGTGCGCGTCGAGGGCGGCACGGCGGGCGGCACGGTCGTCGTCGGTGAGCGGCAGCCGCCGGTAGCGGCGGGCGGGCAGGTCGGCCGGGTCGGCCCAGTGCCAGAACCAGATGGGGAAGGCGTAGAGCGGCAGGTCGCACTCGCCCGCGACCGCGCCGACGGCCCGGCCTACGGCCTCGTGGTCCGCGTGGCCGTCGCCCGGGTCGTGGGAGGCGAGCACGGCGGGGCCGGGGTGGGCGTCGAGGGCCGCGGCGACGGCGTCGCGCACGGCGTCCTCGTGCTCGGCCACGCCGGAGTCGGGCAGGGCCAGGGACGCCCAGGTCAGCCGGTCCCGCGCCGGGGAGCCGGGGCCTGCGGAGGCGGGCAGGCCGGCGGCGAGGGCGTCGAGGGCGTGCTCCATCTCGTCCCGGCGCAGCCGGACCAGGTCCGCGGGCGTGTGCGTGGGCGAGTGCGGGTGGGAGGCCTCGCCGGCGGTGGCGACCAGCACGTGCACGCGTGCCCCGCCGCGCAGGGCGGAGCGGATCAGGCCGGTGGCGGCGAGGGTCTCGTCGTCCGGGTGCGCCACGGCCACGAGCAGCAGCGTCTGCGCGTCCCAGACGGGCAGGCGCAGCTCCGGCAGCTCGCCGACGCCGCCCTCGGCCCAGGCCGCCTCGGACGTGCCGTCGTCGGTGTGGGAGAAGCTCACCACGTCCAGCCGCCGTCGGTCTCGCCGGTCAGGAGCGCGGCGCCCAGCCGGGCGTCGTCGCGGTGTCCGTGGTGCTGGCGCAGGTAGACCTGCAGGTCGGCGACGGCGCGGGCGTGCGCGGCGCTGCCGGTGAGCGGGCCGGGGCCGGTGGCCTGCCCGACGACGTCCATCACCTCGGTGCACAGCTGCGCCACGGTGCCGCGGATCCGGTCGGCCTCGACCATGCCGCGGCCGTGGTCCAGGCGGCCGGCGTCCACGTCGTCGGCGGCACGGGCGAGCAGGGCGGCCATCGCATGGAGCAGCCGGTCGACGCGGCCGAGCGCCGCCTGGCCGATCTGGTCCGGGCCCGGTCCGCGGCCCTCGGCCTCGGCGGCCGCGCGGGCGGCGGTGGCGTTCCGCAGGGTGCGGGCGATGCCGACGGCGCCGCCGAACCACACCGCCGCCACGCCGATGCCGCCCCACGCGAAGCCGGGCCGGCGCAGGTACCACTCGGCGCCGCCGACGGCACTGCCGGGGACGGCGTCGAAGGCCAGGCCCACCGTGCGGATCGGGGCGAGGCCGAGCGCGGGCCAGGCCGAGTCGGTCTCGGCCACACCGGGGTGGGACAGGTCCACGAGCACAGCACGGCGGGTGCCGTCCGCCTCCCGGCCGGTCACGACGGCGGCCGCGCACCGGTCCGCGAGCGAGCACCACGGCTTCTCACCGTCGAGCAGCCAGGCGGTGTCGGGGCCGTCCGGGACGGGGCGCAGGGCGGGGGTGCGACCGCCGGACTCGGAGGCGTAGACGCCGAGCAGCCCGGCCGGGGCGGGGACGCCTGCCTGGGACAGGATCGAGAGCGCGTCCAGATGGGGCTCGAGCACGCGGGCGGCCGAGAGGTCCTGCGCGGCGACGGAGGCGAGCAGCTCCCACTGCTCCCGGGTGCGCCCCGCGCCGGTCAGCGGCAGGTCGAGCGGGGCGGCGTCTTCGCCGGACGCGGCACCGGACGACGCACGGAGCAGCCCGACCATCGCGTCGACGTCGCCGCCGCAGGCCGCGGCGGCCGCGAGGAGGGCCTGCTCGGCCGGGCGGTCCACGGCTCCACCCGGGACGAGACGGACGGGCTCGGGCTGGGCCATGGGTGGGGACCTCCTCGTCGACGGCGCCCGGGCCGGTGCGCCCCGGGGTCGAGGATTCACCGTAGTCAGCACGGGCACGGCGGGGAATGGCCGGTGCGCCGGGGGCGAAGCAGCCCGCTCTTTCTTGACATGTTCCAGAGAACCGGATGGGATCGACTGGCATGGAGACCACGACGCGGGACGAGGACGAGCGCACGCTGCTGCGCGGCGTCGGCCTGCGCGTGACCCGGCCCCGCCTGGCGGTGCTGACCGCCCTCGCCGACCACCCCCACGCGGACGCGTCCACCGTGCTGACCGCCGTGCGTCGGGCCCTGCCCGGCACCTCGCACCAGGCCGTCTACGACTGCCTCCACGCGCTCACCGAGGCCGGGCTCGTGCGCTCCCTGCAGCCCGCCGGCTCCCCGGCCCGCTACGAGATCTGCACGGGCGACAACCACCACCACCTCGTGTGCCGCGGCTGCGGCACGGTCGTCGACGTGCCGTGCCGCACCGGCTCCGCCCCGTGCCTCGACGCCCCCGAGGACCACGGCTTCGCGGTCGACGAGGCCGAGGTCTACTACTGGGGGCTGTGCTCCGGCTGCCGGGAGTGACCGCCGCCGTCGTCCCGCTGGGCCGCGCGTCTTCCCCCGTCCGCCCGCCCGTGCCAAGGTGTGGCACATGACCGAGAACACCGCCGCCCTGCCCGCCGCCGAGCGTCCCGGCACCCCCGCCCTGCCGCAGGACCTCATCGACGTCGACGCCCTCCTGGAGGCGTACCGCACCGGTCACCCGGACGTGACGGACCCGACGCAGAAGGTCGTGTTCGGCACCTCCGGCCACCGCGGCTCCGCGTTCACGACCTCGTTCAACGACGACCACATCGCCGCCATCACGCAGGCCGTGGTCGAGTACCGCACACACCACGGGATCACGGGGCCGGTCCTCGTCGGCAAGGACACCCACGCCCTGTCCGGGCCCGCGCAGGACACCGCCGTCGAGGTGCTGCTCGGCAACGACGTCGAGGTGCTCGTCGACTCCCGCGGCGGCTACACGCCCACCCCCGCCGTCTCCCACGCGATCCTGCACCTGAACGCCGGGCGCGAGCTGTCGCCGTCGGGCTTCGCGGTGGACGGGGACAACGCCGGCCTCGTGGACGGCCTCGTGATCACCCCCTCGCACAACCCGCCCGCGGACGGCGGCTTCAAGTACAACCCGCCCCACGGCGGCCCCGCGGACACCGAGGCGACCACGTGGATCGCCGACCGCGCCAACGAGCTGCTCGCCGCCGGGCTGGCGGGCGTGCACCGGGTGGCGAGCGCCGACGTCGCTGGCCACGCGAAGCTGGGCGGCTTCGACTTCCTGGACCGGTACGTGTCCGATCTGCCGCAGGTGATCGACGTGGAGGCGATCCGCGAGGCGGGCGTGCGCATCGGCGCCGACCCCATGGGCGGGGCCTCCGTGGCCTACTGGGACGAGATCGCCGACCGCCACGGGCTGGATCTGACCGTGGTGAACCCGGAGGTGGACCCGCGGTTCGGGTTCATGACCCTGGACTGGGACGGCAAGATCCGCATGGACTGCTCGTCGCCGAACGCGATGGCCTCGCTGATCGAGCGGATGACCCCGGACGCGGACGGGCACGCGCCCTTCGACGTCGCCACCGGCAACGACGCCGACGCGGACCGGCACGGGATCGTCACCCCCGACGGCGGGCTGATGAACCCGAACCACTACCTCGCCGTGGCCATCGACTACCTGTACCGCCACCGCGAGCAGTGGCCCCAGAGCGCGGGCGTGGGCAAGACCCTGGTGAGCTCCTCGATGATCGACCGCGTGGCCGGGGACCTGGGCCGCGAGCTCGTGGAGGTGCCGGTGGGCTTCAAGTGGTTCGTGCCGGGCCTGCTGACGGGCACCGGCGTGTTCGGCGGCGAGGAGTCCGCGGGCGCGTCCTTCGTGCAGTTCGACGGCAGCCCGTGGTCCACGGACAAGGACGGGCTGCTGCTGTGCCTGCTGGCCGCGGAGATCATCGCCGTGACGGGCCAGTCCCCGTCCGAGCGGTACCGCGACCTCGTGGCCCTGCACGGCGACCCGGCGTACGCGCGCATCGACGCCCCCGCGACCGCCGAGCAGAAGGCGAAGCTGAAGACCCTCTCCCCCGACGACGTCCCCGTGACCGAGCTGGCCGGCGAGACCATCCTCGCGACGCTGACCAACGCCCCGGGCAACGACGCCCCGATCGGCGGGCTCAAGGTGGTCACGCAGCACGCGTGGTTCGCGGCGCGGCCCTCCGGCACCGAGGACGTCTACAAGATCTACGCGGAGTCCTTCCGCGGCCCCGAGCACCTGACGCAGGTGCAGGCGGAGGCGCAGCGGTTGGTGGACGCGGTCATCGGCTGACCCCCGCCCCATCTCCCCTCCCCCCGTCCGCTTTCGTTCGGGAAACGGCGGCGTGTCGCACCGCTTTCGTTCGGGAAACAGCGGGGCGCGTGCGCCGTTTCCCGAACGAAAACGCCGTGGCGCCCGTCGGGGCGGCACCAGCGGCCGGAGGACGACGACGGCGCCCCGCCCTGCCGCCGCACAGGGCCGCTCGGTAGCGTGGCCGGCATGAGCACGCAGCCCCCCGGCCTGACCACCGACTCCCCCGACTCCCCCGCCGACGATCCGGTCCGCGAGCCGTTGCCCACCGAGGCCCTGCCGATCGCGCCGGCCGGGCCCCGACCCGAGGAGCCGCGGGCCGCCGTCGAGCGGCTGCGCGCCGCCGCCCGCTCCCGCGCCGCCCACCCGCGCGCGGTGCGGGTGCGCCAGCTCAAGGGCCTGAAGCGGATGCTGACCGAGCACGCGGACCGGTTCGTCGCGGCGCTCGGCACGGACCTGGGCAAGCCGGCCACCGAGGCGCTGATCACGGAGATCGTCTCGGTGCGCTCCGAGGTGGACCACGCGCTGCTGCACCTGACCGACTGGATGGAGCCGCGGCCCGTGAAGCTGCCGCTGGCCCTGCGGCCCGCGAGCGCGGAGGTCAGGCCGCGGCCCAAGGGTCTCGTGCTGGTCATCGGCGCGTGGAACTACCCGGTGCAGCTCGCGCTCGCCCCGGTCGTGGGTGCGCTGGCGGCCGGCAACACGGTGGTGCTCAGCCCGTCGGAGAAGGCCCCGGCCACGGCGGCGGCGCTGCGGGAGCTGGTGCCGCAGTACCTGGACTCCGCGCTGGTCTCCGTGGTGGCGGGCGGCAAGGAGTGCAACACCGCGCTGCTGGCGGAGCCGTGGGACCACATCCTCTACACCGGCGGGGAGCGCGTGGGCCGGATCGTCTACGAGGCGGCGGCGAAGACCCTCTCCCCCGTGACGCTCGAGCTGGGCGGCAAGTCGCCGGCGGTGGTGACGCCGTCGCGGAACACGGGAGCGATGGCCCGCCGCATCGCGTGGGCGAAGTTCACCAACGCGGGCCAGACGTGCGTGGCCCCGGACTACGTGCTGGCCGTCGGCGAGGCCGCGCTGCGCCAGGTGACCGCCGAGCTCCCCGCAACCCTGCGCGAGTTCTACGGCGACGACCCCCGCGCGTCGAAGGACTACGGCCGGCTCATCTCCGCCGAGCACGCGGAGCGGCTGCGGGAGATGCTCCAGACGGACCTCGACGCCGGCGCCGAGCTGCTCGTCGGCGGCGACGTGGATGTGGCAGGACGGTACATGGCGCCGACCGTGGTGACGGGCGTGCGGCCCGACGGCGCGCTCATGCAGGAGGAGCTGTTCGGCCCGATCCTGCCCGTGCTGACCGTGGACACCTTCCAGGACGCCCTGGACTTCATCGCGGAGCGCCCGCACCCGCTGGCCGCCTACCTCTTCACGGACCGGCCGAGCTACCACCGCGCGTTCGACGACCAGGTGCAGGCCGGCGGCCTCGGCTACGACGTCGGCCTGCTGCACGCCGGCATCGCGACGCTGCCGTTCGGCGGGATCGGCGCGTCCGGGATGGGCGCGTACCACGGCATCCACGGGTTCGAGACGTTCTCCCACCTGCGCCCGTCCATCACGAAGTCGGACCAGGTGGACACGCTCAAGACCGCGTACCCGCCGTACGGGCGGATGAAGCGGGCGCTGCTGCCGAAGATGCTCTGAGGGGGCGGGGATCAGCGCTGCGGCCAGAAGCCGCGTCGGGCGTAGACCTCGGCGAGGACGTCGGCGCGGTCGGTCATGATCCCGTCGACACCGAGGTCGAGCAGGCGCTCGATCTCCGCGGGCTCGTCCACGACCCACACGTGCACCGGCAGGCCCGCCGCGTGGCACCGCCGCACGAAGTCGGCGGTGGCCACGGGCACGCGGCCGTGCCGGACGGGCACCTGCACGCAGTCGACGTCGAGGGCGTACCGGCGCAGCCAGCGGGTCAGTCCCAGCGGGCCCAGCGTCACGAGCGCCGCGATGGCGGCCGCCCCGCCCGACGTCGCCACCCGCTCCGGCCCGTACGCCCGCTCGGGGTGGCCGAGGCGGGCGAGAGCGCGTCGGAAGAGGCGGCGCCGCGAGTCGTGGAACGAGGCGACGAGCACGCGGTCCCAGGCGCCGTGCTCGGCGAGGATGCGGGCCAGGGCCGGGGCCGACGCGCGGTCCTTGAGGTCCACGTTGAGGCGCGCCTCGGGGAGCGCCGTGAGCAGCTCGGTGAAGCGCAGCAGCGGCTCCCCGCCGACCGTGACGTCCGCCAGCCGCTCCCACGTGTGGTCGCGCAGCCGGCCGCGGCCCGTGCTGACGCGGTCCAGAGTCTCGTCGTGGAACACGACGAGCTCGCCGTCCGCCGTGGTGCGCACGTCCAGCTCGAGGTAGGTGAACCCGGCGGCGTGGGCGTCAATGAACGCGGCCAGGGAGTTCTCCCGGTCGACGGCGGCGCCCCGGTGGGCGAACCCCAGCGGGTGGCCGCGACGGGCGGGGACGGAGTCGGTGAGGTAGGCGGGGGCGGGACGGGGCGAGGTCGGACGCACGGGATCACCGTAGCGGGACGGGCGGTGGGGTGCCCGATGCCGCAGCCGGGAACGCGAGAGGTCGGAATGAGCGTCAGATCCGCCCTCATTCCGACCTCTCGCGTGACAGGAGGGGCCGAAGCGCCCGCCCTCAGTCCTCCGCCGGCAGCTCCAGCATGGGGCGGTGCTCGTAGAAGGTCTGCAGCACCACGGTGGTCCGGGTGGACACCGACGCCGTCTGGCGGATCTCCGTCACGAGGGCCTCGAGCTCGCGTGGCGAGCCCACGCGCACGAAGAGCATGTACGCGGCGTCGCCGGCCACGGAGTGGCACGCCTCGATCGCCGCGATGGACTCGAGGAGCTCGGGGGCGTCGTCGGGCTGGCGCGGGTCCAGCGGGCTGATCTCGATGAACGCGGAGAGCGGCCTGCCCACGGCCTCGGGGTCGAGCAGCGCACGGTAGCCCGTGATGACGCCCGTGCTCTCGAGCCGGCGCAGGCGCGCCTGCACGGCGGAGGTCGAGAGGCCGACCCGCTCGGAGAGCTGGGCGAGCGTGGCGCGCGGGTCATGGGAGACGGCGGCCGCAAGCCGCGCGTCGACAGGGTCGTCCATGCGCCGCACGCTATCAGCCGGCCCCGGCCGCCGGGTTGACAGCCCCATGCCCTCATGGAAACCTTCCGGCAAGTGATCCGCATCACCGGATATTTTCCGGCGATTCGACCTCAGGAGGGTTCCATGTCCACCACTCTGCAGCCCGCCCGGACCGACGTCGTCGTTCCGGAGACCCCGGCCGACGCGCGCACCGTCGAGACCCACCCGGCCTGGCTCCGCCTCAAGGCCGCCGCCACCGCCCTGCAGCCCCTGCAGGTCAAGGACGGCTCCATCCCGGACCCCGCGGACCACGCCGCCGCGCGCGAGCACGTGGAGACCATCGTCGCCGCCGTCGAGGAGCTCGCCCCGCTCTTCCCACACGACGCCGCCTACCTCGCCGCCCTGCCCCGCGACTTCGCCCGCTGGGCCGACGGCGGCTTCGGCGTCCCGGACTTCCTGGACTCCCTCGTCGCCTTCCAGCCGCAGGAGCACCGCGTCGACGGCGTCCGGCACCTCGTGGTCTTCCCGATGTACACGCAGAACGGCTCCCCCGACCGGCACGTGGAGGCCCTCGTCGTCGAGACCATCTGGCCCGAGTTCATCGCCGAGCTCGAGGCCGGCGACTACGGCAACCGCCTCTTCGTCTCCCTGCGCCTGATCGACTTCACCCCCGGCTACGACACGAACTCGGCCGTCCTCTTCCCCGAGACCGTGGCCATGCGCGAGATCCCCACCTTCACGTGGGGCGCCATCTTCCAGGACCGCGAGGCCGCCCGCTTCCGCCGGGTCGTCACCGCCGCCGCCGAGATCACCCAGCTCGAGCTCCCGGCCGAGCTCGCCGAACTGCTCTCCTGCCAGGAGCTCGCCGAGGGCACCTTCGTGATGTGGGACCTCATCCACGACCGCACGCACATGCGCGGCGATCTGCCCTTCGACCCGTTCATGATCAAGCAGCGCATGCCCTTCTTCCTCTACACGCTCGAGGAGATGCGCTGCGACATGACCGCCTTCCGCGAGTGCGTGGCGATCGAGCGCCGCCTCACGGCGCGCGCCGCCGCCGGTGAGCAGCTCACCGCGCTCGAGGAGCAGACCCGCCGCCACGCCGGGCTCGTGCAGCACGCCGTCCTCTTCGACCGCGTCTTCCGCTTCGCCCTCACCGGCTCCCGCGTCCGCAACTACGACGGCCTCGGCGGCCAGCTGCTCTTCGCCTGGCTGCACCGCAAGGACGTGATCCAGTGGCGCGACGTCGAGCTCAGCGTGGACTGGGACCGGCTCGCCAACGCCGTCGTCGAGCTGGGCGACGCCATCGACACGCTCTACTGGGAGTCCATCGACCGCCCCAAGACCGTGCACTGGCTCCAGGCCTACGAGCTCGTCGCCTCCGTGGTCACCCCGCACCCGGCCTCCGTGTGGGCGCAGGGCCTGCCGCGCGAGGTGCTCGCCGGCCCGCCCAAGGGCTACACCGACCTCGTGCTCGACGACGAGTTCCCGCTGTCCATGTTCTTCGAGGCCCTCGAGAAGAAGATGTGCGGCGTCATCGAGTCCACCGCCGGGATCCGCGGCACGGACGCCTGACCCGTGGCCGCCCTGACCGACCGCGCCGTCCTGATCGCGGGCGCCACGAGCGCCTCGGGCCGGGCCGCCGCCCGCACCCTCCTCGACGCCGGCGCGCACGTCGTCGCGACCGGGCGCGACGCCGCGAAGCTCGCCCCCCTCGCCGAACTCGGCGCCGAGACCGCGGCCCTGGACCTCACGGACGAGACCGCCGTCCGCGGCCTCGTCGAGGACCTGCACGCCCGCGGCACCCGGATCGACGGCCTGCTCCACCTGGTGGGCGGCTGGCGCGGCGGCGGGGGCCTCGCCGGCCAGACCGAGGAGGACTACCGCGCCCTCGAGGCCTCGTTCACGGCGCTGCGGCACGTGAGCCGGGCCCTCGACGACGACCTGCGGGCCTCGTCCGCCGGTCGCCTCGCGATCGTCTCGTCCACGGCGGTGACCCGGCCGCTCGCCGGCGGCGCGAACTACGCCGCGGTGAAGGCGGCGAGCGAGGCATGGACCCGCGCGGTCGCGCAGGGCTGGGCCAAGGCCGCCCGGGACGCGGAGGCGCCGCTGCGCTCGGCGGCCGTCGTGTTCCGCGTGAAGTCCCTCGCCGGGCTCGAGGAACGGCTGGCCGAGGAGTACGCGCGACTGTGGAAGGCTGAGGCGGGCGCGCTGAACGACGCCGTCCTCACGCTCCAGGAGAAGGGAACGGACTGACATGCAGAGGATCCACGATCCGCAGGAGCGGGGCTTCGCCTCGGACAACTACTCCGGCGTCCACCCGGAGGTGCTCGCGGCGATCGCCGAGGCCAACGGGGGCCACCAGGTCGCCTACGGCGAGGACGTGTACACGGCCCGCCTCCAGGAGGTCGTGGCCCAGCACTTCGGCAAGGACGCCACCGCGTGGCCGATGTTCAACGGGACCGGGGCGAACGTCGTCGGGCTCCAGGCCATGCTGCCCCGCTGGGGCGCGGTGATCTGCGCGGACACCGCGCACATCCACGTGGACGAGGGCGGCGCGCCCGAGAAGTCCGCCGGCATCAAGCTGCTGCCCGTGGCCACCGACGACGGCAAGCTCACCCCCGAGCTGATCGCCGCCGAGGCCTGGGGCTGGGGTGACGAGCACCGCGCCCAGCCCCTGGTCGTCTACCTCACCCAGTCCACCGAGCTCGGCACGGTCTACACCCCGGACGAGGTCAAGGCCATCACGGACTACGCCCACGAGCACGGGATGCGCGTCTACATGGACGGCGCCCGCATCGCCAATGCCGCGGCCTCCCTGGGCCTGCCGCTGCGCGCCTTCACCACCGACGTCGGCGTGGACGTGCTCTCCCTCGGCGGCACCAAGAACGGGGCGCTGCTGGCCGAGGCCGTCGTCGTGCTCGACCCGGACGCCGCGGACGGCCTCGTGTACCTGCGCAAGAACCAGATGCAGCTGGCCTCGAAGATGCGCTTCGTCTCGGCGCAGCTGCTCGCCCTGTTCGACGGCGACCTGTACCTGCGCTCCGCCCGCCACGCCAACGCCATGGCCGCCCGGCTGCGCGCCGTCATCGAGGCGGGGGTCGCCGACGGCTCGCTGGCCGGCGTCGAGTTCACGCAGGCCACGGACGCCAACGCCGTGTTCGCCGTCCTGCCCGAGGGCGTGGCCGACCGGCTGCGCGCCCGCTTCCGGTTCTACGACTGGGACGCGGCGCGCCGCGAGGTGCGCTGGGTGTGCGGCTTCGACACGACCGAGGAGGACGTGGACGCGTTCACGGCGGCGCTGCGCGCCGAACTCGTCCCCGCCGTCTGACGGACGCGCCCGGCCGGGATACCCTTCTACCACCGTGCAGCAGGGTGGGACGCCGCGGCCTTCGACGCGCGTCCGACCGCTCCTCCACCGAAAGGCCACCGTGGACACCAGCGCACCCCGGACGTCCCCGTCGACGCCGCGCGCCTCCGCCGCCCACGCCACCCATGAGGGCGGCTCCCTGCAACGCACCCTCAAGTCCCGGCACCTGACGATGATCGCGATGGGCGGCGCCATCGGCACGGGCCTGTTCGTGGCCTCGGGCAACACCATCGCGACCGCCGGCCCCGGTGGCGCCCTCGTGGCCTATGTGGCCATCGGCTTCATGGTGTTCCTGCTGATGCAGTCGCTCGGCGAGATGTCCACGTACCTGCCGGTCTCCGGCGCGTTCGAGGAGTACTCGACCCGCTTCGTGAGCCCCTCGTTCGGCTTCGCCATCGGCTGGAACTACTGGTACAACTGGGCGATCACGGTGGCCGCCGAGCTCGTCGCGGCGGCCCTGATCATGCGGTACTGGCTCCCGGACGTGCCCTCGTGGATCTGGTCCGCGATCTTCCTCGCGCTGCTCTTCGGCCTCAACGCCCTCTCCACGCGCGCCTACGGCGAGAGCGAGTTCTGGTTCTCGCTCATCAAGGTCGCCACGGTGGTGATCTTCCTGGTGCTCGGCGTCCTGATGATCGTCGGCATCCTCGGCGGCTCCTCCCCCGGCTTCCACAACTGGACGGACGGCGAGGCCCCCTTCGTGGGCGGCGGCGCCGGCATCCTGGCGATCTTCATGGTGGCCGGCTTCTCCTTCCAGGGCACCGAGCTGGTCGGCGTGGCCGCGGGCGAGGCCGAGGACCCGGAGAAGAACGTGCCCAAGGCGATCCGCACCGTGTTCGTGCGCATCCTGCTCTTCTACGTCGGCGCGATCACCGTCGTCGGCTTCCTCATCCCCTACACCAGCCCCCACCTGCTGGGCAGCGACGTCGAGGACATCTCGATCTCCCCGTTCACGCTCGTCTTCGAGAACGCGGGCGTGCTCGCCGCCGCCTCCGTGATGAACGCCGTGATCCTCACGGCCATCCTCTCCGCGGGCAACTCGGGCCTGTACGCCTCCACCCGCATGCTCTGGGCCCTGGCCGACTCCGGCAAGGCCCCGCGCTTCCTGGCGAAGGTGAACCGGCGCGGCGTGCCCATGAACGCCCTCTACGCCACCACCGCGGTGGGCGCGGCGTGCTTCCTGACCACGTTCATCGGGGACGGCGCCGCCTACGTGTGGCTCGTCTCCGCCTCGGGCCTGGCCGGGTTCATCGTGTGGATGGGCATCGCCTGGAGCCACTACCGGTTCCGGCGGGCCTACGTCGCGCAGGGCCACGACCCGAAGGACCTGCCCTACCGCGCCTTCCTGTTCCCCCTGGGCCCGATCGTCGCGCTGGTCATGTGCGCCGTCGTGATCCTCGGCCAGAACTACCAGGCGTTCATGGGCGACGTGGACCTCGTGGCCGTGGCCAGCGCGTACATCGGCCTGCCCCTGTTCCTCGCGCTGTGGCTCGGCCACAAGCTCGTCACCGGCTCGAAGCCGGTCCGCTACGAGGACGCCGACCTCACCCGCGTCCTGGACTGAGTCCCCCACCTCGGAGGTCGCCGTGCCCGCCCCCTCCTCCCACGCTCCCGCCGCCACCCACACCGCCCGGGGCCGCCTGGTCTGGGTGGACGTCGCGCGCGGCCTGGCCCTGGTCGCGATGATGGTCGCCCACACGGCGCCCGCCGGCGGCCCGGGTGGGGTGCTCCACCTCTCCGAGCACCTCACCGCGCCCCTGTTCGCGGCGCTCGTGGGCGTGGGCGCGCGCCTCGAGGCGGAGTGGCTGGGCCGTGGCCGGGCCGTGCCCCGCGCGCTTGTGCGGGCGGCCGCCCTGTGCGGGGCGGCGTGGCTGACCGGGCTCTTCGGGGCGGCCGTCGTGAACGTGCTGGCGCACCTGGCTGTGCTCACGGTGCTCATGGCACTGCTGGCCGCCCTCCCCCTCGCCGCGCACCTCGTGCTCGCCGTCCTGGCCGGCGGAGGCGGCCTCCTGCTCGCCGCCACACCGACGGCCGACGTCGTCGACCGGCTCGTCCCCGCCGCGCAGGCGCTCGGGCTGAGCCGCGCGACGCTGACCCCGTGGGTCTCCGCGTTCCTCACGGACGGCCCGTACCGCCTCCCCCTGTTCCTCGCGTGGGCGCTGCTGGGGGCGGTGCTGGTCGCCACCGTCCACGGCACGACGACGGCGGCCCCGGCCCGGAGCGCACGGCTCACGGGACTCGCCTGGGCGGCCGGGGGGATCGCGCTGGCCGGCGTCGTGCTCGCCCTGTCCCGGACACGGACCGGCGCCGCCCCCGTGCCCTACACGGCGACCCCGGCGGAGGCCCTGCTGGACACGGGCCTCGTGCTGATCGTGCTCGGCGGGTGCGCGGCCCTGGCGCCGCGGTGGGCCGGGCTGCTGGCCGTGCCCGGCGCGATGACGCTGTCCGTGTACGTGGCGCACCTGTGGTACCTCGGCTGGGTGCGGGGGCTCGGACCCGGGCCGTGGCGCAGCGCCACGGGCACGGACGACACGTGGTTCAACCTGGCCGTGCTGGTGGCCGGCGCGCTGCTGCTGCCGCTGCTGTGGCGGGCCGTCGTGCGTATCGGCCCGTTCCGCGCGGGGCCGCTGGAGGGCGTCGTCCGCCTGCTGACGGCCCCGTTCGACCGCGCGCGCTGACCGACGTCCACCCCAGCGGGTAGCCTCGAGAGCGTGAGCGAGCGAACCACCTACCTGCTGATCGACGGCGAGAACATCGACGCCACCCTCGGCACGTCCATCCTGCAGCGGCGCCCCCAGCCCGACGAGCGGCCACGCTGGAAGCGCCTGCTCGGCTACCTCGAGGACCGCTGGGACCAGCCGGTCAAGGGCCTGTTCTTCCTCGCCATCGACGGTGAGATCCCCATCCCGTTCGTCCAGGCGCTCACCGCCCTCGGCTTCCAGCCGATCATGCTGCGGGGCGAGGGCAAGGTCGTGGACATCGGCATCCAGCGCACCGCGGAGGCGCTGCTGGGCCGGGAGGACGACGTCGTCCTCGTCAGCCACGACGCCGACTTCGCCCCCCAGCTCACCGACCTCGCGGCCACGCCGGGCCGACGCACCGGGATCATGGGCTTCGAGGAGTTCCTCTCCCACGAGCTGCGCCGCATCCCCGGGGTCGAGTTCTTCGACCTGGAGCACGCGGTGGGCGCGTTCGACTCGTCCCTGCCGCGCCTGCGCGTGATCGACGTCGAGGCGTTCGACCCGTACGAGTTCCTCTGACCCGCCGGGGGTGGCCCGCGGCTCAGTCCGTGGGCAGCTCCAGCAGGCGTTCGACGGTGGCGGCCACCCCGTCGTCGTCGCACGCCCCGACCACGCCGTCCGCCGCGGCCAGCAGCGACGGATGGCCCGAGGCCACGGCCAGGCCGAGACCAGCCCACTGGAGCATCTCCAGGTCGTTGGGCATGTCCCCGAACGCGACGACGTCGACCGGCGCGACCCCCCGGCTCGCGGCGAACTCGGCGAGGGTCGCGGCCTTGTGCACGCCCGGGGCGGACATCTCCACGAGCGCGATGCCGGGCGCGGAGTGCGTGGCACTCACGAGCTCGTCCAGCTCGGCGCGGGCCGCGGCGAGGAAGGCGTCCGGGGCCAGGGTGTCCGAGCGGGCCAGCAGCTTCACCACGCCCAGCCGACCCGGCAGCGCGGCCTCGAGCGTGGCCGCCGCGTGGACCTCGGCCCGGAACTCGGCGCGCTCGGAGAACGCGTGCTCCCAGAAGAAGCCCTCGAGGGTCTCGGCGCCGAAGGACACGGTGCGGTCCAGGGCGCGCAGCCGGTCCGTGGCTGTCCACACGGCCTCGACGGGCATGGGGTGGGCGATCAGGACGTCGTCCGTGGCGGTGTCCACGAGGACGGCGCCGTTGGAGCAGATCACCGGGCCGACGGGGCCGAGCTGCGCGCTCAGCGGGCCGAGCCAGCGGAGGGGACGGCCGGTCACGAACACCACCTCGACGCCGGCGTCGTGGGCGTCCCGCAGCGCCGCGATGGTGCGCGGGCTCAGGCGCCCCGACCGCGTGTGCCGGTACCCGATGATGGTGCCGTCCAGGTCCGTCGCGATCATCCGCGGACGGCGCGAGGGCAGGGGCAGGGCGGGCATGCGCTCAGTCTAGGCCGGGGCCGTGCGGCGGGCCGGGGTGTCCTCCGCGGGCGAGCGGGGGCACGATGGGGGCGTGGACACCGCACAGCAGACCACCGCACAGGACACCGCCCCGGACCCCGCGTCGACGACGCCCCGCACGGTCACCGTCACCGGCGCCGCCGGCAACATCGGCTACGCGCTGCTCTTCCGCATCGCCGCCGGCGGGATGCTCGGCCCGGACACCCCGGTCCGGCTGCGCCTGCTCGAGATCCCGGCCGCCCTGGGCGCCGCGGAGGGCACCGCCATGGAGCTCGCCGACGCGGCCTTCCCGCTGCTGGCCGACGTGGAGGTCACGGACGACCCGGCCCGCGCCTTCGACGGGGTCCAGCACGCGCTGCTCGTCGGCGCGCGGCCGCGCACGAAGGGCATGGAGCGCGGCGACCTGCTCGAGGCGAACGGCGGGATCTTCGGGCCTCAGGGCCGGGCGATCAACGACCACGCGGCGCAGGACGTGCGGGTCGTCGTCGTCGGGAACCCGGCCAACACCAACGCGCTGATCGCCGCCGCCCACGCCCCGGACGTGCCGGCCGCGCGCTTCACGGCGCTGACCCGGCTGGACCACAACCGGGCCGTGGCGCAGTTGGCCGCGCGGGCCGGCGTCGCGGTGACGGACGTGTCCGGCGTGACGATCTGGGGCAACCACTCCGCCACCCAGTTCCCGGACCTCACCCACGCCCGCGTGCGGGTGGACGGGACGTGGCGGCCGGCGCTCGAGGTGGTGGACCCGGTGTGGGCGAGCGAGGAGTTCGTGCCGCGCGTGGCGAGGCGGGGCGCGGAGATCATCGAGGTGCGCGGGGCGAGCTCGGCGGCGTCGGCGGCGTCCGCGGCGATCGATCACATGCGCGACTGGACCCTCGGCACCGGTGTGGACGCGGACGGTGCGCCGCGCCGGACGTCGGCCGCGGTGGTCTCGGACGGCTCCTACGGGGTGCCGGAGGGGCTGATCAGCTCGTTCCCCGTGACCTCCGACGGCGGCACCGCGTGGCGGATCGTGCCGGGGCTGGAGCCGGACGAGTCCGTGCTGCCGGGTGAGGGCGGGCGGCTGGCCGCGACCGTCGCCGAGCTGGAGGCCGAGCGCGACGCCGTGCGAGGGCTGGGCCTGCTCTGAGGCGGCCGGGATCGTCTGCGTCTCTGACCCTTCTGGGGGCGTCCCCGCCCGCCGGAAGGGTCGGATGCGCAACAGATTCGTGCGGGGACGGGAGGGCGTGGGGTCAGTCCGCCAGCTCGGCCCGCGTGGGCGGGTCCGCCCCCGGGCGGGAGGCCGTGATCGCCGACGCGCGGGAGGCGTAGATCAGCACCGACTCGACGTCGGCCGGGTCCATCGCGTGCAGGCGGCCGCGGTTCGCGGCGCCGAGCAGGGAGCGGTCGTCGAGGGCGGCGAGCAGGGCGGCGGTGAACGAGTCGCCGGCGCCCACGGTGTCCGCGACGTCCACGGGCACGATCGGGCGCTCCACCACGCCGTGCGCGGTGACGGCCACGATGTCCTCGGCGCCGCGGGTCATCACCACGAACGCCGGGCCCATCTGCTGCCACGCCTGCAGCGACTCGCGCAGCGGGCGGTCCGGGTACAGCCACGCGATGTCCTCGTCCGAGGCGTGCACCACGTCCGCCAGCCGCACGGACTCCTCCGCGCGGGCGCGGGCGAACGCCCGGTCCGGCACGATCGTGGGCCGCACGTTGGGGTCGTAGCTGATGGTCGTGACCGCGGAGATCCGCTCGAGCAGGGCCATCACCTCGGCGTCGCCGGGGGCGAGCATGGTGGCGATGGAGCCGGCATGCATGTGGTGCAGCGGGCCGCCGGCGGCGTCGTCGAAGTCCCGGGCGAGCGCGGCGGCGGGCGGCAGCGTCCAGTCCAGCTCGAACTCATAGCTGGCGGCGCCCGTGGGGTCCAGGCGGGCGGTGGCCACGGAGGTGGCGGCGGCATCCGGCTCGAGCAGGCAGCGCACGCCGTTCTCCCGCAGGTGCGAGGCGATCATGTCCCCGTGCGCATCGCGGCCGAGGCGGCCGGCGAACAGGACGGGCCGCTCCAGCCGACTCAGGCCCACGGCCACGTTCAGGGGGCTGCCCCCGACGTGCACGCGGGGGGTCGCGGTGTCCGAGACCACGACGTCGACGAGCGCCTCTCCGATCACACCACAGTACTGAGCCACGCGCCCCACGGTACCCTAATCACCGGCGCGGAACCGGGGCTGTGCTCAGGCTTCCAGGCCCCCGAGAAACGCCCGACACCCCCATCCCCGACCCCTCGGCAGGCGGCCATGTCCCCCACCCCCACCCGGCCCTCGCGCGGCCCCGGCTGGCGCCTCCACGGCGACGGCCGCACCATCACCCCGGGCACCGTCGTCGCCCCGGACGAGCGGCTGAGCTGGCCCCGGACCGTGGGCATCGGCGTGCAGCACGTGATGGCCATGTTCGGCGCCACCGTGCTCGTGCCCGCCCTGACCGGCATGCCCGCGACGACGGCGCTGCTCTTCTCCGGCCTGGGCACCCTGCTCTTCCTGGTCATCACGGGCAACCGCCTGCCCTCGTACCTGGGCAGCTCGTTCGCGTTCATCGCACCCCTGACGGCCGCCGCCGCGATCGGCGGCACGGGGGCCGCGCTCGGCGGCATCCTGGTGACGGGCCTGCTGCTCACGGTGATCGGCGCGATCGTGCACCGCGCCGGCACCGGGTGGATCCACGCGCTCATGCCGCCGGCGGTGATGGGCACGATCGTGGCCCTGATCGGCCTCAACCTCGCCGGCGCCACGACGACGGCCATGCAGGAGGTGCCGGTCACCACGTTCGGCACGGCCCTGGCGGTGGTGCTCACGGCCGTGACGTTCCGGGGGCTCCTGGGCCGCCTGTCCATCCTCGTGGGCATCGTGGTGGGCTACGTGCTGGCCCTCGCGCAGGGCCAGGTGGACTTCGCCGCCGTCGGGGAGGCCGCCTGGATCGGGCTGCCGCCCTTCCACGGCCCGGAGCTGCGCTGGGACCTGCTGCCCCTGTTCCTGCCCGTCGTGCTCGTGCTGGTCGCGGAGAACATCGGCCATGTCAGGACCGTCGGGCTGATGACCAAGCGCGACCTGGACCCGCTCACCGGCCGTGCCCTGATCGCGGACGGCCTGTCCACCATGCTCTCCGGCGCGGGCGGCGGCGTCGGCACCACCACGTATGCGGAGAACATCGGCGTGATGGCCAGCTCGCGCGTCTACTCGACGGCGGCGTACTGGGTGGCCGGCCTGACCGCGATCGCCCTCGCGTTCCTGCCGAAGTTCGGGGCCGCCGTCGCCACCATCCCGGCCGGGGTGGCCGGCGGCGCGGGCATCATCCTCTACGGGATGATCGGCATGATGGGCGTGCGCATCTGGGTGCAGAACCGCGTGGACTTCTCCAACACCGTGAACCTCATGACGGCGGGTGCGGGCCTGATCATCGCGATCGCCGACCCCCAGCTCGTGGTCGGCGGGCTCGTGTTCGGCGGCATCACGCTCGGCACGGTCGCCGCCCTGGTGGTGTACCACCTCATGACGGCGATCGCCCGCGCCCGCGGCACCGAGCCGGTGCCCGAGGACGAGGAGGAGTTCGAGGCCTCGGAGGCCGGCCGGCTCGGCTGACCCCGGCCCCGGGCGCCCCGCCTCGCGCATCCCCGCGCCACGCGCACTTTCGGTCGTGAGATAGGGCCAATCTCACGACCGAAAGCGCTGAGAACCCCCCTTTCACGTTCGAAAACGCGGGGTGGGCGGACTGGGGCGGGGCCGGCGGGGCTGGGGGGCGGGTCCCGTCAGCCGGCCGCGACCTCCTCGTCGGCGAGGGCGAGGACCTGGTCGAGCACGTCGAGGCCGAAGCGCAGGTCCTCGTCCGAGATGTTCAGCGGCGGGCACAGGTGGAACCGGTTCTCGGCCATGAACAGCAGCAGCCCGCGGTCCTTGGCCTCGGCCATCATCCGCCCCATCACGGGCGCGACCTGACCGAGCGGGGCCAGCCGCTCCCGGGTCTGCCGGTCCTTCACCAGCTCGACGGCCCAGAACGCGCCGGCGCCGCGCACGTCGCCCACGCTCGGGTGGGCCGCGGCGATCTCGGCCAGGCGCGGCCCGATGACCTCCTCGCCGATGCGCTTCGCGTGGGCGACCATGCCCTCCTCCTCCATCGCGGTGATCGCGGCGACGGCGGCCGCGCACGCGAGGGGGTGGCCCGAGTAGGTCAGGCCGCCGGGGTAGGGCGTGGTCGCGAAGCTCTCGTAGACGTCGTCGCTCATGGCGACGCCGCCCAACGGCACATACCCGGAGTTGACCCCCTTGGCGAACGTGACGATGTCCGGGGTGACGCCCGTCAGCTGGTGGCCGAACCACTCGCCCACGCGGCCGAAGCCGACCATGACCTCGTCGATGATCAGCAGGATCCCGTGCTCACGGCACAGCTCCTTGACGCCGGCCATGTAGCCGGGCGGCGGCAGGAAGATGCCCGCGGTGCCGGGGACGGCCTCGAGGATCACGGCGGCCACGGTGGAGGGGCCCTCGAGCTCGATCACGTCGCGCAGGTGGGCCAGCGCGCGCTCGGCCTCCTGCTCGTCGCTCTCCGAGCCGAACGCGGAGCGGTACGTGTACGCGGGCTGGAAGTGCACGACGCCGTCGGACGCCGAGTCCGAGCCCACGCGCCGCAGGGAGCCGGTCAGGTTCGCCGTCAGGCGCGTGGCGCCGTGGTACGAGAGGTACGCGGAGAGCACCTTGTGCCGGCCCGTGTGCAGGCGTGCCATCCGCACCGCGTGCTCGTTGGCCTCCGCGCCCGCGTTCGTGAAGAACACGTGGTTGATGGACTCCGGCAGCCGCTCCGTGATCAGCCGGGCCGCCTCGGACCGGGCGTCGTTGACGTGCTGCGGGGCCACGGTGGCGAGCGTCTCGGCCTGCTCCCGGATCGCGGCCACGATCTTCGGGTGGCGGTGGCCGACGTTCGTGAAGACGAGCTGCCCGCTGAAGTCGACCATGGGCCGACCCTCGCCGTCCCACACCCACGACCCCTCGGCGTCGAGGATGGTCATGGGTGTGAGGTCGCGCTGCGCGCTCCACGAGTGGAACACGTGCGCGCGGTCGAGCTCGTGGGCGCGGCGGCCGCGCTCGATGGCCTCGTCGCTGATCCGGGGGTCCCGGCGGCCGACGTGCTGCTGATGCTCGGACATGCGCCCTCCTTGAGTGTGATGCGGCTCATTCCGAGCATAGGCGCGCCCGCCCTCAGCGCGAGCTGGCGCCCCGCCGCCCGCGCGCCACCCCCACGAACGCCTGCACGAGCTCCGAGTCGGCCGCCTTGAGCCAGGCCAGGGCGACGTCCCAGCCGGGGTGGCGGGCGTCGTCGCCGCCGTGGCCCGCGGGATCCGCCCCGTCGACGACGGCGGCGCCCGCCTCCGCCTCGGACCGCGCCTGCTCGTCCGCGAGCGCGGACCGCGTGGCGGCGGCCTCGCGGTCGGCGCGGGACAGGCCCACCGTGTCGTCGAGGGTGGAGGCCAGCGGCAGCACGATCACGTCCTTGCGGCCGAACATGCGGACCACGGACATCGGCAGCACGACGTGGCCGGCGCCGGACGCGGCGATCTCCAGGGCCATCCGCTCGCCCGCGCCGGGCAGCTCGGCGGCGTCCATCGGCTCCGCGCTGGGGACCGGGGCGAAGCGGGCGGGATCCAGCTCCTCGTCCGGGTCGAGCTCGGCGGGCGGCACCGGGCCGTCCGCGTCCACGTCCCACGCGGCGAGCAGGTGGTCCCTGCCCACGCACACCACCGGCAGCTCGGAGTACACGCCCACGAGGTGCACGTGCCGCGGGTCGACGCCGCCGGCGCGCAGGAACTCCTCGGCGGACACGTCGCGTCGGCGCCGCACGTAGCCCAGCTGCGGCAGGAAGTGGCGGGGCTGACCGGCGTCGTCGTGGGCGAGGTGGGCCAGCTGGGCCGCGTCGTCGTGGTTGACGAGCTGCACCGTGCGCTGGCGCGTGGTGAACCGCTCCACCCACGTGGACGGCGTGGCCCCGGGGATGGTGGCCAGGAAGAGGGTCTCGGGCGGGACGGGCAGGTCGGCCGGCGGCGCGGGCGCGGGACGACGCCGGCCCTCACCCCCGGCACGGCCCGCGGGCTTCACGCCCTTGGCCACGCCACGCCCGCCGGAGCGGGTGGATCGGGCGGGGCCGCCCCTGCTCGCGCGGGACTTCCCGCCCCGGCCGCCACGGGAGCCGCTCAGCGGACCTTCTCCTTCAGGAAGGAGACCGCGCGATCCCAGGCGAGGGCCGCGGCCTCGGGCCGGTGGTTGCCCTGGGGGTTCTCGTCGTTGTGGAAGGCGTGCGGGGCGTCGTAGTAGAAGTACTCGACGTCGGCCCCGGACTCCTCACGGATCTGCTGCTCCTGCCGCCGCGCGTCCTCGACGGGGAAGGAGTCGTCCTGTTCGGCGTAGTGGCCCTGGACGGCGGCGGTGACGCCGGAGAAGTCGCCGGGCACGCCCTGGCCCACGCCGTAGAAGGGCACGGCGGCGGAGACCTTGTCGCCCTGCTGTGCCGCGAGGGCGAGTACGAAGCCGCCGCCCATGCAGAAGCCGATCGCCCCCACGGTCTGCGAGGTCACCTCGTCCCGGGCGAGGAGCCAGTCGACGGCGCCGGCCAGCTGGCGGGCGCCCTCCTCGGCGGGCAGGTTCTGCATCATCTCGCCGGCCTCGTCACCGTCGTGGGCGATCCAGCCGCCGTAGAGGTCCGGGGCGAGCGCGACGAAGCCGAGGTCGGCGAGGCGGTCGCACACGTCCTTGATGTGGTCCACCAGGCCCCACCACTCCTGGATCACGATCACGCCGGGGCCCTTCCCGGAGGCGGGCAGCGCGAGGTAGCCGTGGCCCGTCCGGTCGCCGTCCTGGCCGGCGTCCTTCGTGGGCAGGTCGAACGTGACGTTCTGGTGCGGGGTCTTCGAAGCCATCATGGGCCCCACCCTATGAGGAGACCGGGCCCCTCATCGAGGGACCCGGTCTCGACGCGCGAGGTCGACTCAGGCTCAGGCCTGGGCGTCGGCCTCGGACAGCACGAAGGCGGCGCCGATCTCGAGCTTCACCTTGTCCGAGACCAGGACGCCGCCGGCCTCGGTGGCGGCGTTCCAGGTCAGACCGAAGTCCTTGCGGGAGATCTCGCCGGTGGCCTCGAAGCCCACGCGGGTCGCGCCGAAGGGATCCTTGTCCTGGCCGCCGAACTCGGCCTCGAGCTCCACGGTCCGGGTGACGCCGTGCAGCGTCAGCTCGCCGACCAGGGTGAACTCCTCGGGCTCGCCGCGGACCTCGGTGGAGCGGAAGGTCATGGTGGGGAACTGCTCCACGTCGAAGAAGTCGGCGGAGCGCAGGTGGGCGTCGCGACCCTCGTTCTTGGTGCTGATGGAGGCGACGTCGACGGTCACCTCGACGGAGGACTGGGTGAACTCCTCGGCGATGACGAGCTGGCCCTCCACGGCGTGGAAGGTGCCGCGGACCTTGGAGATGCCGGCGTGGCGGACGACGAAGTCGACGTCCGAGTGCGCGGCGTCCAGGTTCCAGGTGCCGGGGGTGATGGCGCGCATGGGGTGCTCCTTTTCAGCGGGTCTGTCTGGTGTGTCCGGGGTGGGCCGCCACGGCGGGCGGCGCCTCGGCCTCCGAACTTGTTTCAAATTCAAACATCATCCGGGCGGGTTGTCCACGCCTGATCGTCAAAATTCGAAATAGAGACGGACGTCACGGGCCGTGGGGGCACATCAGGCCGAGCCCACCCACGCCGACGGCCCGGAACCTCCGGGGGTTCCGGGCCGTCGGCGCGGGGTCAGGCGGCGGGGCCGCGCTCGGGCGGCCGGACGGGGTCAGGCGGCGGGGCCGCCCCCCGTCACGGGTAGAGGCCGCGGGTGCGGTGGGCCTCGGCCACGCGCTGCACGGCGGTCAGGGTGGCGGCCTCGCGCAGGCTCACGCGGCGGCTCTCGGAGGTGGCCAGCACGGCCTGCCACGCGGCGACCATGCGCTGCTTCAGGCGCTCGTCCACCTCCTCGCGGCTCCACCAGTAGGCCTGGTTCGCCTGGACCCACTCGAAGTAGGAGACGATCACGCCGCCGGCGTTGGCCAGGATGTCCGGGACGACCAGGACGCCCTTCTCGGAGAGGATGCGGTCGGCCTCGCCCGTGGTGGGGCCGTTGGCGCCCTCCACGACCAGCCGGGCGCGCACGCGCGGGGCGTTCTCCTCGGTCAGCACGGACTGCACGGCGGCCGGGACCACGAGGTCCACGTCCATCTCGAGCAGTTCGTCCGCGTCCATGGGCTCGGTGCCGGGGGTGTCCTTCACGGAGCCGGTGTCCCAGAGCTGCTTCTGCAGGGCGTCGTAGTGCAGGCCCTCGTCGTCGCGCACGGCGCCGTACTGGTCGGACACGGCCACGACCTTCACGCCGGCCGCCTCGAGCAGCTCGACCGTGCCGGCGCCGACCTTGCCGAAGCCCTGGACCGCCGCCGTCGCCTGCGACGGCTCGATGCCGAGGTGCTCGAGCGCGGCGAGCGCCACGTGGACCACGCCCGCCGAGGTGGCGGAGGCGCGGCCCAGCGAGCCGCCGAGCGCGACGGGCTTGCCGGTGACCACGCCGAGCGTGGTGTGGCCGACGTTCACCGAGTAGGTGTCCATCATCCAGGCCATGGTCTGCTCGTCCGTGCCCACGTCCGGGGCGGGGATGTCCACCTCGGGGCCGATGATCGGCTGGATCTCGGAGGTGTAGCGGCGGGTGACGCGCTCGAGCTCGGCCTTCGAGTACTGGCGCGGGTCGATGGTCACCCCGCCCTTGGCGCCGCCGTAGGGCACGTCCAGCAGGGCGCACTTCCAGGTCATCCACATGGCCAGTGCGCGGACCTCGTCCAGGTCCACGTCCAGGCTGAAGCGCACGCCGCCCTTGGCCGGGCCGCGGGAGAAGTTGTGCTGCACGCGGTAGCCGCGGAGCACCTCGGTGGAGCCGTCGTCGCGGCGCAGGGGGATGGAGACGGCCATCTCGCGGCGGGGGGCGGCGAGCATCTGGTGCAGGCCCTCGTCGTAGCCGAGCGTCTTCACGGCGGCGGAGAGCTGGGCCAGGGCGTTGTCGAGCGGGGAGGACGGGGCCGTCACGGCCTCGTCCTCGGCGGGGATCCTCGTCATTGAGCGTCCTCGTGGTCCGGTGGGAAGGGATGTGTCGCGGCCCGACCGACGCGCGGAGTGCCGCGCCCCATTGCGCGGCCGACGTCGTCCGGACCCCGATGAACGCTACGCGCTCCCCGGTCACCCGTCACCCCCGCTGAGCCGAGATCCGCGACCGCCCGGGTGACGCCGGACACAGCGGCGTGTACTGTGCTGTGGACGCGCCGCACACCCGCGGCGCCCTTCGGCGTCGAACCGACGCCGCTCGCTCAGGGCCCACCTGGTCCGGCCCCCGGCCGTCCGCCGCGCGAGGCACCCCGCCCGCGACGTCGGCCCGACGCCCCAGCCCCGTGAAGGAGCCCCTCATGACCGTGACCCTGCCCGCCGCGATCACCCCCTCCCCCGCGTTCCAGCCCGTGCCCGGCCAGCGCATCGACCCGGAGCTCGCCCGCTCCTGGCTGCTGGTCAACGCCGCCCAGCCCGAACGGTTCCAGCCCGCCGAGGACTCGGCCGCGGACATCGTCATCCTCGACATCGAGGACGCCGTGGCCCCCAAGGACAAGGACCAGGCCCGCGGGGACGCCGTCGCCTGGCTGACCTCCGGGCACACCGGCTGGGTGCGGCTCAACGGCTACGGCTCGCGGTGGTGGGAGCAGGACGTCGAGGCGCTCGCCGCGGCCCTGCCCGCGCACCTGGGCGGGCCGGTCGCCGAGGGCGGCCTGGCCGGCGTCGTGCTGGCGATGGTGGAGTCCACGGACCACGTGAACGAGACCGCCCGGCGGCTGCCCGGGGTGCCCGTCGTGGCGCTCGTGGAGACGGCGCGCGGGCTGCAGCGGATCGACTCGATCGCCGCCGCGAAGGGCACGTTCCGGCTGGCCTTCGGGATCGGCGACTTCCGCCGTGACACCGGCCTGGGCGAGTCGCCGATGGCGCTGGCGTACACGCGGTCCCAGTTCACGATCGCGGCGAAGGCCACGGGGCTGCCGGGCGCGATCGACGGGCCCACCGTGGGCTCCACCGGCGTGAAGCTCGCCGAGGCGACGGCGGTGACCGCGGAGTTCGGCATGACCGGCAAGCTGTGCCTCGCGCCGGAGCAGTGCGCGGCCGTGAACGAGGGGCTCAGCCCGTCCCAGGAGGAGCTGGCGTGGGCCCACGAGTTCCTCGCGGACTTCGAGGCCGACGGCGGCGAGATCCGCAACGGCTCCGACCTGCCCCGCAAGGCGCGCGCGGAGAAGATCCTCGGGCTGGCCACCGCGTTCGGGGTGCGCTCCACGCGGTACCCGGACCAGGACAACGCGATCACGGCGCCGTCGGACACGTACCACTACTGAGCGGGGCCGCCGCCCACCAGAAACGCGGGTTGAGTTGTCACGGGTGCGGAGGCCGCACACCGGTGACAACTCAACCCGCGTTGCCTCGGGGGGTGCGGATCCCGCCTCCGCTCACACGTCCTGGCGCGTCCGGCGCACGACGGCGGCCCGCACGGAGAACGCCAGCACGATCGCCAGGATCCCGTAGATCACCCACGTGATGGGGGTGGAGACGAGCACGGCCGGGTCGCCCACCGAGCTGAGCAGGGCGTCGCGCAGGCTGGTCTCCGCGAGCGGGCCGAGCACCATGCCGATCATCAGCGGCGCCAGCGGGTAGCCGTACCGCCGCATCAGGAAGCCCAGCACGCCGATCCCCAGGAGCATCAGCAGGTCGAACACCGCGCCCGTGGTGGCGTAGATGCCCAGCCCGCAGAACAGCGTGATCCCCGCGTAGAGGTAGTGCTTCGGGATCAGCAGGAGCTTGGCCCACAGCTGCGCGAACGGCAGGTTGATCGCCAGCAGCACGATCATCGCGATGAAGAAGCTCGCCAGCAGCGCCCACACGAGGTCCGGGCTGCGGTCGAACAGCAGGGGGCCGGGCTGCAGCCCGTACTGGCGGAACGCCGCCAGCATGATGGCCGCCGTCGCGGAGACGGGCAGGCCGAGCGTAAGCAGGGCGCCCATCGCCATGCCGGTGGTCGAGTTGCCCGCCGCCTCGGGGGCCGCCAGCCCGCGGATCGCGCCGCGGCCGAACTGCGGATGCGCTCGGCGTCGGTCCAGGCGCCGCTCGACCGAGTACGCCAGGAACGTCGGCACCTCGGAGCCACCCACCGGCACGATGCCGAACGGCAGGCCGATCGCCGTGCCGCGCAGCCACGCAGGGGCGGCCTCGCGGAACTCGGCGCCCGAGAGCCACGGCCGGCCGGTGCGGCGGATGCGCAGGTCCTCGTGCTCGCGGCGCACCCGGGAGGCCACGTGGAACACCTCGCCGAGCGCGAGGATCGCCACCGTGACGGTCACCAGCGGGATGCCGTCGAACAGCTGCGGCGAGCCCATCGTGAAGCGCTCGGTGCCGGTCACCGCATCGATCCCGACGACGGCGATGCCCAGTCCCAGCACCAGGGAGGCCAGGCCGCGCAGCACCGAGTCGGCGACCACCGAGGAGGTGGCCACGAACGCGAAGAGCGCGAGCGCGAAGTACTCCGCGGGCCCGAAGCTCGTGGAGAACTCCGCCAGGACGGGGGCGAGGAACACGACGCACACCGAGGCCACCATGCCGCCGATGAAGGCGCCGAGCGCCGCCGTCGCCAGGGCCTGGGCCGCCCGGCCGTCCTGGGCCATGCGGTGGCCCTCGAACGTGGAGGCGATGGCCGAGGCCTGGCCGGGGGTGTTCATGAGGATGGCCATGGTGGAGTCGCCGAAGAGGCCGCCGAAGTACACGCCGGAGAACATGATGAACGCGGCGGTGGGCTCGAGGGCGAAGGTCATGGGCAGCAGCAGGGCCACGGCCATCGAGGAGCCCAGTCCAGGCATCACGCCGACCGCGGTGCCGAGCAGACAGCCCAGCACCACCCAGAGCAGGTTCATGGGGGTGAGGGCTCCGGCGAAGCCCTCCATGAGGAGTCCGAGGGTCTCCATGTCAGAAGCCACCTCCCAGGATGCCCGAGGGCAGGGTCAGGCCCAGGGCCACCGCGAAGCCGAGGTAGGCCAGCGAGGAGACGAACAGGGCGACGAGGATGTCGAACACGGGGTGCGGGGCGCCGAACGCCCGCGTGATGCACCAGAACAGCAGCGCCCCGGCGAGGATCCACCCGAGCCAGGGCAGCAGGACGGCGAACGCGAGGAAGCCGAGGAAGCACCAGGCCAGCGCGCCGAAGTCCGAGTGGAACAGGGTCAGCGGGCCGGCCACCTGGCCGACCTCGCCGTCCGCGTCGGCCTGCCCCTCGGGGGCCTGGCGCACGCGCACGACCTCCACCGCGAGCGCGGCGGCGATCACGAGACCTGTGACCGCGAGGATCAGCGGGAAGAAGTCCGGGCCGGGGAAGTCGGCGCCGTCGGTGTCCATGGTCAGGGACCCCAGCAGCAGGTAGAGGCTGAACGCGGCCAGCACGGCCGGCATGACGAGTCCGGAGAGCCCGGCGGCGCGTCCCCAGCGGGAGGGGGCGTCGGCGGCGGGGGAGACGGTGGATGCCTGGCTCACTTGACCTCCTCCGTCAGCGTGCCGATGCGCTCCTTCTCGGCGGCGATGAACTCCTCGAGTTCGGTGCCGGAGAGGGGCACGGGGTTCCAGTAGTTGCGCTGCACCGCCTCCTTCCACTCGGGGGTGTCGACCGCCTCGGCGATGAGGGCCTCGAGCTCGGTGCGCTCCTCCGCGGAGATGCCCGGCGGCGCGAACAGGGCGCGCCAGTTGGTGAGCGTGACGTCGTAGCCCTGGGAGCGCAGGGTCGGGATCTCCTCGACGCCGGCCAGCGGCTCGGCCGCCACCACGCCGAGGGCGCGCAGTCGGCCGGCCTGGACCTGCGGGTAGATGTCCGCGAAGCCGCCGGCGGAGGCCTGGGCGGTGCCGTTGAGCAGGGCCTGGATGGCCTCGCCGCCGCCGTCGGACGGGATGTAGGTGGTGTCCGCGACCGGCACGCCGGCCGTGCGGGCGATGTCCGCCATGACGAGCTGGTCGAAGGAGCCGCCGCCGGTCCACGCCACGTGGGCGGGGTCGGCGCGCCAGGCGGTCACCAGGTCGTCCATGGTCTGATACGGCGAGTCCGCCGGGACCACCACGAGGCTGTACTCCTCGACGACGCGGCTGACCGCGGTGACCTGGGAGAGCTCGGGGCCGGTGCCACGGGCCGCGTGGGCGGCGATCTGGCCGGTGCCGCCCACCATGAGGTTGTTCGCGTCCTCGAGCGTGGTCAGCTGACCGAGGGCGATGTTGCCACCGGCGCCGGGAATGTTGACCACCTGGACGTTGTTCACGAGCCCGTTGACGCGCATGGCCTGCTGCAGCTCGCGCTGGAACGAGTCCCAGCCGCCGCCGGCGGCCGCGGGGGCGATGAGGGTCAGATTGGTGCGGATGTCGTTGCCTCCCGAGGCCGAGCGGATGGAGAAGGCGGAGGCCGCGAGCACGGTGAGCACCGCGATCACACTGAAGACGATCCGGCCGATCCCCGTGCGTCGGCGCGGGGGGCCGTCGGGGGAGGTGGAGGACATGGCGGTTCCTAACAGAGACACCCCGCCGCCAGGGAGTGGCGCCGGGGACAGGTGCGAGTGGTGGAGGTCACGGTAGCAGTGGGGCGGGGCGGCGTGCACTCTGCGTCCGCAGAGTGACCGACGACAACCGGTCCGGGTGGTGACGGGGGCCGCGTCCATGACGCACAGTGGTCCCCATGACGATCATCAGCACCGGAACCAGCACCCCCGAGAGCGCCGCGGCCTGGCGGGCCGCCCTGGCCGAGGCAGCCCTGCGCGGAGAGGACGTGGTCTGGTTCTCCCTCGACGGGACCGAGCCGGACGAGGCGGAGGCGCGCGAGGCCGGCGTCGTCGCGTCCGTGGCGCACGCCCAGGAGCGCGGCCGGGACGCCGTCGGCGACCTGCTCGAGCACGCCGAGCGCGTGGGCGCGAGCCGGATCGTGGTGGGCGTGAAGCACCGCTCCCCCGTGGGCAAGCTGCTGCTGGGATCGGCCGCGCAGCAGATCATCCTCGAGGCGCGCGTCCCGGTGGTGTGCGTCAAGCCGTGAGGGCCGGCGTCGGGCGGGCGGCCCCGCGCCCGGCCCACCCCGCGGCGTTTGGGGGCGGTTTCGGGCGGTATTCGGCGTGGATACCGCCCGAAACCGCCCCCAACGGGTGAGTGGGACCAGCCTGGGAACGCCGAAGGCCCCGGAACCGTGTGGTTCCGGGGCCTTCGTCCTCGGTGCGCGAGGGGGGACTTGAACCCCCACGTCCTTGCGAACACTGGCACCTGAAGCCAGCGCGTCTACCAATTCCGCCACTCGCGCGAGCGGCTTCCTGATCTCGGCTCCGGACATCCGGCGACCGTCACAGGCAGCGAGGAATACTCTAACCCCCGGCCGCCCGGGCGTGCAAATCGACCCCGACGCCCACCCCCGCGTCCCCGCCACGCCCGTGGCTCGCCCCCTCCGGCACCTCTCCCACCCGCGCTCCACCCCGCAGAATCCCGCTGTTCTCGGCGGTCTCCCAGCCCGGCCCGTAGTATCGGGACGGACAACTGTGGAAAGGGGCCCCGTCGTGGGACTTCTGGACAACCTCGAACGCGGCCTGGAGCGGGCCGTGCGCTCGGCCTTCTCGGCCGGCGGTCCGCGGGCGGTCAAGCCGGTGGAGATCGCCTCGGCCCTGCGACAGGCGATGGACGACGAGTCGATCGCGCTGTCCGAGGGCCACACGGTCGCGCCCAACAGCTACGTGGTCCACTTCTCCCCCGCCGACTTCGAGCGCGCCCGCTCGTGGGGGTCCACCCTCGCCAGCGAGCTGTGCGATGAGGTCATCCGCCACGCCGACTCCCAGGGCTATGCACTGCCCGGCACGGTCCGGGTCGCCTTCCACCCGGACGCGGACGTGCGCGGCGGGGACCTGCGCGTGGTCACCCGCCTGGACGACGGCTCGCTCACCGCCCCGGCCCCCCACGACGACGGCGCCTCGCCCGCCACCGCCCACGGCCCGGGAGCCACCGCCCCGGCGCCGGACCGACTGGTCGAGGACCCGCTGGCGGCCGCGCCCCGCGAGCCCTCCCCCGCCCCGCGCGTCGGGCCCCGTCCGGCGCCCCGCCGGGCCGCCGCCCCGGCCGCGCCCGCCGCCCCCTCCCACGCCGACCAGCCGACCGTCGTGATGGGCCGCCCCGTGACCGAGCCCGCCGGCCCGGCACTCGAGCTGGACGGCCGCATGCTCCCCCTGGACGGGGACGACCTGATCCTCGGCCGCTCGGCCGAGCGTGCCGACCTCGTGATCCCGGACTCCTCGGTGTCCCGCGAGCACCTGCGCCTGCTCACCGTCGGCTCCACGGTCACGCTCCTGGACCTGGGCAGCCGCAACGGCGTGCTCGTCAACGGCCGCCGCGTGGACGGCTCCGTCACCCTGCGCGACGGGGACGTGGTGACCGTCGGCCAGACCGAGCTGCTGTTCTTCGGCGGGACGGGGGGCCGCGCATGAGCGAGCTCGCCGTCGCCGTGCTCCGCATGGGCCTGCTGCTGGCCCTGTGGGTGCTGATCATCTCCATCGTCATGGCGCAGGGCCGCGACCTCGTGGTCGGCCGGCGGAACAAGACGCGCCTCCAGCAGGCCCAGCGCGACGCCGGCCTGGTCACCGCGGTGCCCGCGGCCGGGGCCGCCGGGGCGGGCTCGTCCGCGGTCGACCGCCCCGCGCCCGCGTCGACGCCGTCCCCCGCCGCGTCCGCGCCGACGACGCCGGCCCCGCGGCTGTCCCGGACTCTGCGGGTGGTCGAGGGCCCGAAGGCCGGGCAGACCATCGCCCTGGAGGGCCGTCCCCTGCTGATGGGCCGCGCCCAGGACGCCGACCTGGTGCTCGTGGACGACTACGCCTCCGGCCGCCACGCCCGGCTGTTCCCCCAGGGCACCCGCTGGTTCCTCGAGGACCTCGGCTCCACGAACGGCACCTACGTCAACGGCGCCCCCGTCACCCGCGCGGTGCCCGTGGGCCCCGGCACGGCCATCCGCATCGGCAAGACCGTCATGGAGCTCGAGGCCTGACCCATGACCCTCGTCCTCCGCTACGCCGCCCGCTCCGACGTCGGCCGCGTCCGTGCCAAGAACGACGACTCCGCCTACGTGGGCCGTCATCTGGTCGTGCTCGCGGACGGCATGGGCGGGCACGTGGGCGGCGACGTGGCAAGCGCGTCCACGGTGCTGGACCTGGCCCCGCTGGATGCGGTGGGCTACGAGGACCCGGCCACGGTGCTGCCGGACGAGATCCAGAACGCCAACCTGATCCTCAACGAGCTGGTGCACGCCAACCCCAAGCTCGCCGGCATGGGCACCACGTGCACCGCCGCCCTGCTCGCGGGGACCACGCTGCACATCGCGCACATCGGCGACTCCCGTGCCTACCGGCTCGCGAACGGCGAGTTCTCCCAGGTCACCACGGACCACACGTTCGTGCAGAAGCTCGTGGACGAGGGGCGTCTCGAGGCCGGGGAGGCCCCGTTCCATCCGAACAAGAACGTGCTCATGCGCGTGCTCGGCGACGTGGACGCCTCCCCCGAGCTGGACGTGTTCGAGGTGCCCGTCGCCCCCGGAGAGCGCTGGCTGTTCTGCTCGGACGGCCTCACGGACGTGGTCTCCCCCGAGAAGATCCACGAGGTGCTGCGGGACTCGGAGGCTCTCAACCAGGCCGTCGACACCCTCGTGGACCTGACCCTCAAGGGCGGCGCCCCGGACAACGTCACCGTGGTGGCGTTCGAGATCGCGGAGGGCACGGCGGAGGAGCTGGCCCCCGTCCCGGACGTCCACCTGTCCGAGCAGGCCCTCGCCGCGGCCCACCCGCCCGAGGTCGGCCCGGTCTCCGGCCTGCTGCTGCGCGAGGACCTGGACGCACGACCCCACCTGCTCGTCGGCGCGGCCTCCAACGCTGTGAGGACCGATCGCATCCCCGTGGTCACCCGCAGCTCCACGCGCCGCCGCGCCGCTGCCCTGCTCGGCGAGACGCCCGTGCCGGAGAACCGTCCCCGGCGCACCGCGGCCGTCCTCACGGACGGGCCGGATCCCGACGTCGCCGCGCGCCCGGACCCGTCCGCCCCGCCCGCCGCGCCGCGCGGCACCGCGGCCGCCGTCGGCTCCTCCTCCGCCGCCACACCGGCCGCCACCGCTGCCGACCAGCCGTCCGACGAGGCCGCCGAGGCGTCGGCCACGGCCCCCACCCCGGCCCCGGCGACCTCCGGGCCCGCCGGCGGCTCCGAGGCCAGGGCCGCGCGTCGGCGGCGTGGGAAGGACGACCGCCCGGTGCAGTACCGTCGCGGCTGGTTCATCCCCGTATTCACCACGCTGCTCGCCCTCACCCTCGCGGCCGTGGCCGTGTGGGGCTACCTGTGGACCCAGACGCAGTACTACGTGGGGGCCAACGACGGCCGGATCGCCGTGTTCAAGGGCGTCTCCCAGCGGCTGGGCCCGCTCGAGCTGTCCCACGTGGACCGCCAGACCGACCTCCCGGTGGACGCGCTGCCCGCGTACGCACGCGACCGCGTGAACGCCGGCATGGCCGCCCGGGACGTGGACCACGCGGAGCAGATCGTCGCCGAGCTGCGCGACTCGCTGCACCCGAACGCCCCCGCCCCCGCCGGTGAGCCCTCCGAGCGGGCCCGGCCGAGCACGACGCCGTCGTCGTCCTCCGCCCGCCCCTCGGACGCGTCCGGCTCCGCCGCGCCGACGAGCCCGGCGTCGTCCCCGAGCGCGACGGGAGGTGAGGCCCCGTGACCGAGGTGATCTCCCCCGCACGCCCGCGCCGGAACATCGAACTGGTCCTGCTGCTGGCCGCCCTGGCCATCGCCCTGGGGGCGGACCTGCTGGGCATGATCGGCACGGACGCCCCGCTGGACTCCACCGCCTGGGTGCCGCTGGGCATCTTCGGGGCCGCCACCCTGGTGCTGCACGTGGTCCTGCGGCTGCGCGCCCCCTACGCGGACCCGTTCATGCTCCCGATCACCGCCCTGCTCAACGGGCTGGGCCTGGCCATGATCCACCGGCTGAGCCAGGACGCCGCGATGGCCAATCCCACCTCGCAGCTCGCGTGGTCCGTCCTGGCCATCGTGGTGGCCTCCGCCCTGGTGTTCCTGGTGCGCGACCACCGGGTGCTGCGGCGCTGGCCCTACCTGTTCCTCGCCGCGTCCGGCGTGCTGCTGCTCCTGCCGCTCGTGCCCGGGCTGGGCCTGAGCATGTACGGGGCGCGGATCTGGATCGACGTCGGCTTCGGCACCTTCCAGCCCGGTGAGATCGCCAAGATCACGCTGGCCATCTTCTTCGCCGGCTACCTCTCCGCGAACCGCGACCTGATCCTGCTGGCCGGCCGCCGCGTCGGCCCGGTGACCTTCCCCCGCGCCCGGGACCTCGGCCCGTTGCTGGCCGGCTGGCTCCTGGCGCTCGGCGTGCTCGTGTTCCAGCGCGACCTGGGCTCGGCCCTGCTGTTCTTCGGCATGTTCATGGCGATGCTCTACATCGCCACGTCCCGCGCCTCCTGGATCCTCCTCGGCCTGGGCCTGATCGCCTTCGGCGCGGCGCTGGCGTTCCTGTTCATGCCGCACGTGACCGCCCGGTTCGAGATCTGGCTGAGGGCCTTCGACCCCGAGATCTACCATCGCGACTTCGGCGGCTCCTACCAGGTGGTCCAGGGCCTGTTCGCGATGGCCTCGGGCGGGCTGATGGGCACCGGCCTGGGCGCGGGCAACCCCACCCAGGTGCCGCTGTCCTTCTCGGACATGATCCTCACGGCCATCGGCGAGGAGCTCGGCTTCGTGGGCCTGGCCGCCGTGCTCGTCCTGTACCTCCTGCTCGTCACCCGCATGATGCGCGCCGCCCTCGGCGTGCGCGACGCATTCGGCAAGGTGCTCGCCTCCGGCCTGGCCTTCACCATGGCGTGGCAGGTGTTCGTGGTGATGGGCGGCGTGACCCTCGTGCTGCCGCTCACCGGCCTCACGACGCCGTTCCTCGCCGCCGGCGGCTCCTCGCTGCTGGCCAACTGGATCATCGTGGGGCTCGTGCTGCGCATCTCGAACGCCGCCCGCCGGCCCGTGGTCGTGGACGGGATGGTCAACGCGTCCGGGCCCGGCGCCGGCCACCTCGACCCCGGCACGGCGCTCCCGGCGGCCGCCGTGCCCCCGGGAGGAGGTGAGGAGCGGTGAACGAGGCGATCCGACGCACGTGGACCGTCATGGCGGCCATGCTCCTCGTGCTCGCGCTGGCTGCGTCCGTCATCCAGGTGCTGGCCGCTGACCAGCTCAAGACGCACGCCCTGAACTCTCGGCAGATGTTCCTGGAGTTCGGCGCCCCGCGCGGGCCGATCCTCGTGGACGGCGAGCCGATCGCCGAGTCTGTCCCCTCCGGCGACGCGTACCACTACCAGCGCGTCTACCACGAGACCGAGCTGTACGCCCCGCTCACGGGCTTCTATTCGCTCACCTACGGCACCGACGGGCTGGAGGCGGCCATGAACGAGCAGCTCTCCGGCACCCCCACGTCCCAGTTCGTGGACCGCGCCATGGAGATCATCACGGGTGCCACACCCGAGGGCGACCAGGTGGAGCTGACGATCGACCCCGAGCTGCAGCGTCTGGCGTACGACGCGCTCCCGGACGGCGTGCGCGCCTCCGCCGTGGTCACGGACCCGACGACGGGCGAGATCCTGGCCATGGTGTCGAAGCCGGGCTTCGACTCCAACGCGCTCTCCTCACACAGCCCGGCCGAGGCGCAGTCGGCCATGGCCGCGATCGACCAGATCCCCGGCGCCAGCGCATACCGCAACCGCGCCGCGGAGCAGCTCGTGTCCCCCGGCTCCACGTTCAAGCTGATCGACGCGGTGGCCATGCTCGAGTCCGGTGACTACACCCCGGACGGGACGGTGGACATCCCCGCCGCGTGGACGCTGCCCGGCACGACCACGGAGCTGCCCAACTACGACGGCTCACCGTGCAACACCGTGGGGCGTCAGACCCTCACGTGGGCGCTGGCGCAGTCCTGCAACACGCCGTTCGCCATGGCCGCCGTCGAGCTGGGCCAGGACCGGATCCGGGAGGTCGCCGAGCGGTTCGGCTTCAACGACTCCTTCGACTACCCGCTGCCCGTGACCGGCTCCGTGTTCCCCTCCGACCTGGACGACGCCGCGCTGGCGCAGTCCTCGATCGGCCAGCGGGACGTGCAGGCCACCGCGCTGCAGATGGCCATGGTGGCCGCCGGCATCGCGAACGACGGCGTGGTCATGGAGCCGCAGCTGATCAAGGCGGTCCGCCGTTCGGACCTCACCACGGTGCAGGAGTTCAGCCCCCGTGAGCGCGGCCGGGCGACGACCCCCGAGGTGGCCGGGCAGGTCTCGGACATGATGGTCTCGGCGGTGGAGGACGGCATCCTGGGATCCGTGCAGTCGGACACGGTGCGGATCGCGGCGAAGTCGGGCACGGCCGAGGTCGGGGACACGGGCAACGTGCACTCCTGGATCACCGGCTTCGACGCGAGCGAGAACCCCCGGGCGGCCGTGACGATCGTGGTGGAGGACGAGCCGCCGGGGGTTGGACATCAGACAATCGTCAGTGGCATGAAGGCAATCATGGAAGCGGTGGTCACGGAATGAGGCCGACATCGGGCATCACCCTCGGGGGCAGGTACCAGCTGACCGATCGCATCGCGATCGGCGGCATGGGCGAGGTGTGGAAGGCCCGGGACAAGGTCCTGGGCCGGATCACCGCCGTGAAGATCCTCAAGGAGGAGTACACGGGTGACCCCAACTTCCTGCGCCGCTTCCGGGCGGAGGCTCAGCACACCGCGCTGCTGAACCACCCCGGCGTCGCCAACGTCTACGACTACGGCGAGGAGAAGGGCTCCGCCTACCTCGTCATGGAGCTCGTGCCGGGCCAGCCGCTGTCCTCCATCCTCGAGAAGGAGAAGGTGCTCTCCCCCGAGCGGACCCTGCGGATCATCGCGCAGACGGCGGCCGCGCTCTCGGCGGCCCACGCCCAGGGGCTCGTGCACCGCGACGTCAAGCCCGGCAACCTCATGATCACGCCCACCGGCCGGGTGAAGGTGACGGACTTCGGCATCGCGCGCCTGGCGGACCAGGTCCCGCTCACGGCCACCGGCCAGGTGATGGGCACCGCCCAGTACCTCGCGCCCGAGCAGGCCACGGGGCAGCAGGCCACCGGCTCCTCCGACCTCTACTCGCTGGGCATCATCGGCTACGAGGCCCTCGCCGGGCATCGCCCGTTCACGGGCGAGTCCCAGATCGCGATCGCCCTCGCCCAGGTCAACGACACCCCGCCGCCCCTGCCGGACACCGTCCCGGCCCCGGTGCGCGCCCTGATCATGTGCATGCTCTCGAAGGACCCCAAGGAGCGGCCCTCGGACGCGACCGCGCTCTCGGAGGCCGCCGACGCGCTGCGTCGCAAGGACACCCGCGGCGCCGTGGAGGCCGTGCCCGGCCTGGCCATCTTCCTCGAGGAGCAGGGCGTGGCCGACCCCTCGGGCGCCGAGACCGCTCCCCTGGACTACGACGGCATGCGCACCACCCATCCCCGCGCCGAGGGCACCCGGACAGACGGCTCCCCCGCCACCGCGGCGCTGCCGGTGACCGCGGCCCAGCCCCGCACCGACGACG